>JAYRFD010000758.1:0-12362 GCA_041908565.1 Polyangia bacterium
CCCGTGCACTGCTCGGGGCTCATGTACGCGAACTTGCCCTTGACCGTGCCAGCCCGCGTCTGCGTCGCCCGCCCTTCGGCTTTGGCGATGCCAAAGTCAAGGACCTTGACGAATCCTTCGTACGTCAGCAGCAGGTTTTGCGGCGACACATCGCGGTGGATGATCCCCATGTCGCTGCCGTCTGGCAGCTTGGTCTCATGCGCGCGGTGCAGCCCTGCACACGCCTGCGCCACGATGCCGCACGCGACCCCTTGCGGCACTTCTCCCAGCCGCTGCGCCGCCATGCGTCCGACCTGGGCCACCGACAGCCCGGTGACGTACTCCATGGCCATGAAGTACTGGCCTTCGGATTCACCCAAGTCCAGAACCTGCACGACGTTCGAGTGCGACAGCCGCGCGTTGATGCGCGCCTCGTCCAAGAACATCTCGACGAACTCTTTGTCGCCGACCAGGTTGGGCAGCAGGCGCTTGACCACGACCAGCTTTGAAAAGCCGTCCGTGCCCCCCATTCGAGCCAAGTAGATCTCGGCCATGCCTCCCGTCGCCAGGTGGGCCAGAAGCTCATACTTGCCGAACTTCGGTGATAACAGCGGCTCCAGAGACTAGACCTCCATGATCTCGGCTTGCTTCTTGTCGCTGATCACGTCGACTTGCTTGATCGCATCGTCGATCTTGGTCTGGATTTTTTCCTGACCTTTTTTGACTTCGTCTTCGGGGACCTTGCCGCTCTTGCCGCCGCCTTCCAGCGTCTCGCGCGCGGTCTGACGGCACTTGCGCACCGCCACCTTGGCGTCTTCGGCGAGCTTTTTGACCTGCTTGACCAGCTCTTTTCGGCGATCGGCGGTCAGAGCCGGGATCGGCAGGCGCACGACTTCCGAATCGACGGCTGGGTTGATCCCCAGGCTGGCGGCGCGGATCGCCTTTTCGATCTCGGGGATCAGGCGCTTTTCCCAGGGCTTGACGACAAGCAGGCGTGGCTCGGGAACGCTGATGTTCGCCACTTGGTTTAGCGGCGTCGGCGTGCCGTAGTAGTCGACGCGAATCCCATCCAGCATGGTGGCGTTGGCGCGACCGGTGCGGACCTTGGACAGATCCCGGTTTAGCGCCTCCATGGCCTTGCCGATGTCGGCATCTAGGGCCTTGAGGACATCGTTCACCATTGTTTTGAATCCTCTCTTGCGGGGAAAATTCAGTCAAGTTCAGCGCGGTTCCGTCGCAAACGGCCGCGCATCACGGGGTAGCAGTGTGCTTGTGCGGTTGGGTTAATCCACCCGCGTGCCGATGCTGGAATCGCCGCTTGCGACGCGGCCGATGTTGCCCGCCTGGTGCAAGTCGAAGACGATCACCGGCAACTTGTTGTCGCGACACAAGGCGATCGCTGTCGAGTCCATCACCTTCAAGTTGCGCTGCAGCACGTCGAGGTACGTTAGGCGCGAAAAGCGCACGGCGTCCTTGTGCAGCATCGGATCCTTGTCGTAGATGCCGTCGACCTTGGTCGCCTTCAGCAGCACGTCGGCGTGGATTTCCATGGCGCGCAGCGCGGCCGCGGTGTCCGTCGTGAAGTACGGGTTGCCGGTGCCGGCGGCGAAGATGATGACGCGGCCTTTTTCCAGGTGACGGATGGCGCGGCGGCGGATGTACGGCTCGCATAGCTCGCGCATCTCGATCGCCGACAGCACGCGCGTGGGCAGGCCGATGCGTTCGATGGCGTCCTGCATGGCCAGCGCGTTCATCACCGTCGCCATCATGCCCATGTAATCGGCGTTGGCGCGATCCATGCCGTGCTGAGTCGACGCCGCCACCCCGCGGAAGATGTTGCCGCCGCCGATCACCAGCGCCACCTGCACGCCCATGCCGTGGACGCTTTTGACCTCTTCGGCGATGCGGTGCAGGGTCGCAGGGTCGATGCCAAACTTTTCGCGCCCCATCAGCGCTTCGCCCGAAAGCTTGAGCAGCACGCGACGAAACTGCGTCTTGGCAACCGGGATCTCTTGGGCAGATGGCGTCATGGAGTCGGCTCGCTGATCGTTAGGGCTTTGGAGGCCTGGGGGCCTGGTGACCTGGGGGCCCGGTGATTCCGGGGGCCTGGTGACCTGGGCTGGGGCTGCGGACCGCAAGCAGTCCGGCGGAAAAAGCCGACCGAAGGTGCGCGGGAAAGACCCCGCGACCTGGGGTTACTTCTTGGCCGCTTCGACCTGGGCGGCGACTTCGCTGGCGAAGTCTTCGCTCTTCTTCTGCATGCCCTCGCCCAGCGCATAGCGCGTGAAGCGACGGATCGAGATCTTCTCGCCGGTCTTCGCCGATAGCTCCAGCATCAGCGAGCGGATGTCCTTGGTGGGATCCTTGACGAACTCTTGATCCAGAAGGCAGATGTCTTTCTTCCACTTCTTGACCTGGCCGTCGACGATGTTGGCCAGGATGTTTTCCGGCTTGCCCTTCTGGTTTTCGCGGGCCTTTTCCATGTGGAAGGCGCGCTCTTTTTCTACCGCGGCGGCCGGGATCTCTTCATCCGACACGTACAGCGGGAAGGGATCGCGACCGGCGATGTGCATCGCGATGTCTTTGCAGAAGCCCTTGAAGTCGTCGGTGCGCGCGACGAAGTCGGTCTGGCAGTTCACTTCGACCAGCACGCCGATCTTGCCGCCCAGGTGGATGTACGACTGGATGGCGCCTTCGGTGGCGATGCGGGCCTGGGCCTGGCCGGCCTTGGTGATGCCCTTTTTGCGCAGCCACTCGGCGGCCTTTTCCATGTCGCCGCCCGTCTCTTCGAGCGCCTTCTTGCAGTCGGCCATGCCGGCCAAGGTGCGGTCGCGTAGCTCTTTGACCATCCCCGCAGTGATCTGGGCCATTTGTCTCTGTCTCCTAAAAAGGTCTTCGGGGCAGACGGACCCGATGCGCCCCAGCCGGGGCGGTCGGGTCGACGTCTGCGAGAAAGTGGATGTTGGCTGGAGGCGGCGACTATTCTTCGTCGTCGCTGACCGTCACCGAGTTCGGCGTTGCCGCGGCCGCCGGCTGAGGGCGAGCGGGACCGCGGCGGCGGGCCACTTCGACCTTGGGTCCGTGGCCATCGCCGGGACCCGGGTGAGCGGCGCGCTCGGCCTGGGCCTGGGCTTGGTGGTGTCCGCGATCTTCGTGGTCGTGGCGGTGCGTCGCCGCGCGCTCGCGACCGATGCGGCCGCCGACCACGCAGGCGTCGGCGATCTTGCCGGTGAACAGCTTAATGGCGCGGATGGCGTCGTCGTTGCCCGGGATGACGTAGTCGATGACGTCGGGATCGCAGTTGGTGTCGGCGATGGCGATGACCGGGATCTCAAGCTTGCGAGCTTCCGAGATCGCGATGTGTTCCTTCTTGGCGTCGATGACGTAGATCGCCGAGGGCACATCGTTCAGGTTCTTGATGCCGCCGAGCGCCTTTTCCAGCTTCTCGCGCTCGCGCATGCGCATCAGGACTTCTTTTTTGCCCAGGCGATCGAAGGTGCCGTCTTCGGCCATCTTCTCAAGGGTCTTGAGGCGCTCGATCGAGCCCTTGACGGTGCGGAAGTTGGTCAGGGTGCCGCCCAGCCAGCGGTGGGTCACGAAGTACTGACCCGATCGCCCCGCTTCCTGCTGGATGACTTCCTGCGCCTGCTTCTTGGTGCCGACGAACAGCAGCGTGCCACCGTTGGCAATCGTGTTGACGATGAAGTTGTAGGCGCGGTTGAACAGCCGCACCGTGTGCTGCAGGTCGATGATGTGGATCCCATTGCGCGAGCCGAAGATGTACGGCTTCATCTTGGGGTTCCAGCGCTTGGTCTGGTGACCGAAGTGCACGCCGGCTTCCAGTAGCTGGCGCATCGTGATCGGCGTCTCGGCGCCGGCGCCCTGCTGCATCGCTTCTTGCATCGTTTCCATGGGGTGCGTTCTCCTTGGCTCGGCGCGGGGCCGGCCGTCTTCGGTGCTGCGTTGGGGTCGTTGTGCCTCCGCTCTGCCTGGCTCGCTGAAGACCGCGAACCACGCGCAACATCACCAAGTCCCCCAGCCCCGACGGCACGCCGCCAAGACCCAAGGACCCAGCCCACGACCGCGCGACAGAGCGTGTGGATTGGAATTTCCGAAAGGCTACGAACCCTTATCACGCCACGCCGTCACAAGGCAACAAGTAGAGACACCGGACCACTGCGTACCGTTTGACCCGCCAGAGCCTGCGGTCTCTGCTGGCTTGACTCGACCGGTCCAAGCGCGCCCGCAGCAGCAAGCAAGCCGAGCCTGCGCCCGCCCTGCTGCCCCCCCTGCCGCTCCGCTTCGCGTCTCCTCCATTGCCCCCACGGCGACGCGCAAGCCAAGAAGCAAGCCGGCACCTAAGCACGTCAAGAAAAGCAGTCCACGACCACATCGGACACGTGAAGGATCCGGTCAACCCCTGGCCGGGAAGCGCTGCATGCATGCGCGCTCGTGACGGACCCGGCGCTCTCTTGCTCTGCGGACCCGGTTTGCGAAGACCAGTCGGTTGTGATCGCAGCACGAGGAGAATCCACGACGATGAGCCTGGTTCGCACGCACAATGACTGCGATCCGCTTGAAGAGATCATCGTCGGTCGGATCGAAGGGGCCCGCGTGCCCAGGCCCGACGTCGGCGTGCGCTCGACGAGAGTGAGCCCCTCTTTGACGCCGCGAACATTCTTGGAGCCGGTGCATCTTCCGCTGCATGGATGAAGAAGCGTTGATCCACGCCTCTTTCGGGTGATACCGTCCCTGCTTCCAAGTGGTGGCGACCAACCTGTGGCACCCGCCGTCGTTTTGTCGTGGCTTTGTTCGCAGATGACTGCGCTGGTCACAGGGGTTGCGCCGGTTCTTGTTCTCTCGGCTTCCTTGGTGCTCAGCCTACGTCTGTTGCGTCGCACCAAATACCGTCGAGCGAACGCCGTGGCTCCGCTTTCCATCGGCGACTTCGCCTTGGGGTTGCTGTTGTCTGCAAGTGCCTCGCTCGCGGCGGCTCAATCGTTTGGGCTGGGGCTTGCGGTTGCGGGTCTGGTCCTGCTTGTCCTGTGGGTCCTGTGGCTGGATGCGGCGCTATACGGCTGCTTCACATTTGAACTGGGCCTGCACGGCCTGCGCGATGTCGTGCTGTCAAACCTGATCTCCGAGGTCTTCGAAGTGCGCTGGGCCCGCCGCTTCTTTGTCACCGAGATCTGGTTCACGCTGCTGCCGCTGCTGTTCATTCTGCAGCTCAGCATCCCGTTTCTGCCCATCGGTGGACATATCGCGAGTCTTGCGCAGGGTCTGGTTTTTTCCTGCCTGGCGCTGTCCTTGATCCGCGACCGGTTGACGATCCCGTCGGCTGCGGCATCGCGGGCCGCGCTGGTTGTGGATCTGGTCCGCCCACGCCGACCGCGCATCGCTCCCCTCTTTTCGCCACGCCGTGAGCATCGCTCGCTGCTCGGCCCGGTTGCGCCGCCCCTTTGCAGCGCTGAGTTTGGCGGACTCTCGCGGGCCTCGATCATTCTGTTCACCTTTGAGTCGCTGGGGCATCGTCACGTCGAGCAGCAGCCCGCCCGAATGCCCTTTCTGTCGCGCATCGCCGCGGCACAGAACACGCGATCTTCGGCCTATCACATCAGCCCAGCGCCCCTGACCAATGCCGCGCATGTCGCTTGGTACTTCAGTCGGGCGGCTCTTGCGCATCCGCTGCCGGGGCGCGCGCACCTCGATATCCTGGCGCGAGCCGGCTACCGAACGATCTATTTGACCGCGGCCAACACCGCGCATTATGGCTTGCAGGGCATCCTTCAGCGGGCGGGCTTTCAGCACATCCTGGATGCGCGCCAGCTTGCCGATGCACCAGACCGTCGCGACCGAGGGCCCGCGCACGGATCAGCGACCGACTCTCGGCTTTTCACGCGAGGGCTTTCGCTGCTGCGTGCGCTGCTGGCTTCACATCGCGGTCCCGTCTTCCTGCATGTCCATGCGCAGAATGCTCATATTCCCTATCGCATCGAGGATCGTCGGCGCTTTGCAGACCGCGATCTTGCCGACGATCGTCAGCGCTTCCTTGCAGCCCAGGAAGAGACCGATGCTCTTTTTGCCAGACTGCACCAGGCAGTCCTGCAGTTGCTTGCCGACCAAGGCGAGCCCGCAGTTCCTCCCCTTTTCATCCTCAGCAGCGATCATGGTCAGTCGTTTGGCGAGCACGGATACTTCTCGCATGGCAGCGCTGTGGCCGTAGAACAGACCGTCGTTCCGCTTTATCTGCAGCACCCTCACTTCGCGCGCTGCGAGGTTCCCTTTTCCAGTCACTATGACTTGCTGCCGACGCTGCTCGATTGGGCGGGCCTTCCGTACGAGACCGGCCAAGGCCAGCCGTTGACCCTGCCTTCGCGTCGAGCCGGCCTGTTGCTTCACGATGGAAAGCCCTCGCGCCCCACCAGCGGCTGCCTGGGGTTGATCGTCGACCACGAAAAGTACTCGCTCGATCTGGTGCGCGACACGCTGCTGCAATCGGATTGGCAGGATGAAAAACGGGTCCTCCTTGAAGGAGAAGACCGACGTTACTTCGAGACGCTCATCGCGCAGCTTTCGATACAGCAGGGGATCTTCTGAACGAACGTCCCGCGATCTTGATGAGATGCTCTGTCCGACCGCGTGGGGGCGCAGCCAGATCGCCAAGCCGGCTCTGCAGAATCGCTCCAAATGCGTCCTCTGCTGTGACGAGCTGCAAGAATCGGTTGGCCTGATCCATGCGCTGCGTTCATAGCCGATGGCTGGCCGAGCAAACGGGCGTTGGCGAGCCTTACTTCTCTCGCTGGGCTAGCCGGGCGAGCTGGGCTTGCAGGGCTTTTTCTTCGCGGGGCAGGATGAAGACGAGGGCGATCAGGGCCACGCCGCACAGGAGCCACATCAGGTTGGCGATGTGGAAGGCCGGGACGCGACCCAGCTTGGCGGCCATGCCTCCGACGATCCAGGCGCCCAGGCCGCGGCCCAGGTCGTTGAACAGATTGAGCAGGCTGAAGGCGGCCCCGCGACGCTCGGGCGGGTTGACGTTGATCAGCATGGTGTAGACATTGGGGCCGGTCACCGCGGCCAAAAGACCCATGCTGATGCCGACGGAAAGCGGGCCCAAAAGCGGCGTGCCGGGGTGCACGGGGTAGTTGATCAAAATGGCCATGGGGACGGTCGCGGCGACGGTGGTGATGGCGCACAGAAGCGGCATCCACTTGCTGGCTCGGTTGTGCAGGCGCTGGCCCAAAAGGCCGCCCAGGAAGCCACCGACGATGGCGGCGGCACCGATGGCCATGACCAGAAGCGTCGCGTCGGGGACGGAAAAGCCCTTGTCGTGGGCATAGTAGTCGTTCAGGTAGACGAAGAAGACGCCCCAGGGGACGGTGCCGGGCAGGGCCTGCAGCAGAATCAAAAGGTTCGTGCGGACGCGCAAAAGCTGGGGCAGATCGGCAAGGCGCAGGCGTTCTTCGTAGACGAAGCCGGCAGCGATGTGATCACGCAGGGCCTCTTCGGTGGCGCCGCGGATGGGCTCGCGCGCGATGGCCAGAAACAACAGGTTGGCCAGCATGCCGGGGATGGCGATGCACAGAAACGGCAGACGCCAGCCGTGGCTGGGACCCAGCATGCCCGCCAGAAGCTGTCCGACGGCGATGCCCAAGCCCGACGCCAGGCCCAGGACCGCGTTGGCCGATCCGCGCTGTTCCTTGGGGTAGTAGTCGCCGATCAGCGAATACATCAGCGGGAAGGAACCGCCGATGCCCAGGCCGGTCAGCGCGCGCGCCCAGTACAGCTGGTCATAGGTCTGCACCAAGCCGGAAGCCAAGCAGGCGGCCTGACCCAAAAATGCGACGGTGAACAGCAGGTATTTGCGCGGCAGCTTGTGGCTTAGATCGGCGCGATCGGTCAGGTAACCAACCAGCAGCGTGACGATGCCGCCCAGCATCCAGAACATCAGGTTGACGTCGGCGCCCAGGCGTTGGTCGATCTCGGCGCGGGTGAAGCCGAACTCGGCTCCGATGGCCGTCAGGTTGGGGGCCAGAAGGTTCTGATCGGCGTACAGAAGACCGATCAGCGCGACGAACAAGAACAGCGTGACGCGACTGCGCGCGGACTGCATAGGCCGACGATACACAGGCCACTCGAGCCGGCCAAGAACAGAAGCAGCGGCGGCGAGACAGACGGCAAATTCGGTCCGCGATCATCAGACGAGCTCAGTTGAGATGAAGCGGTGACACGGATTCCGATCGGCGCGCGCTTGTATTAACCGGCCCCGGGAAGAAGGGCCGCGCAGGGGGCTGCGAAATCAGGGTTGACCTGCAGGGCGCATGCGTCGAAGCTACCGGCTGGGTCGTCTGAAAGCTTTGTTGCGTGGGCGGCCTTGGGTCGGCGCTTGGCATGGGACATCGGAAGCACGCTCACTGTGGGTACTGCGGTCATCGCTTCGCCGAGGGGCAGCCTTGGCCTCGGCGATGTCGGCGTTGCCGTCGCGACAGCTACTTGAACCCGATGCCGGTGGTGCTGCTTTTGCTGCCGGTGCAGCGACGACAGGCGGGCAACGGCCACGCCAACGGGCAAGGGCACGGCCTGTTGCTGATCCGCCGCAACATCGCGCCGCACGTCGGGCGCTTGGCCCTGCCGGGCGGCTACATCGAAATTCACGAGACCTGGCAAGCCGCCGCCGCGCGCGAGCTTTGGGAAGAGGCGGGCATCCGCATTTCCGAGTCCACCGTTCGTGAGTTCCGCGTGCGCAGCGCCGAGAGCGGCCTGATCTTGATCTTCGGCCAGGCCAGCCCCATCCACGAAGACGATCTGCCGCCGTTTGTCGAAAACTCCGAAGTCAGCGAGCGCGTCATCGTCCACGAAGCGACCGAGCTTGGCTTCCCGCTGCACAGCCAAGCCGTGCAGGACTTCTTCTCCGCCAGTCGCTGAGTTCCCCCCTTACGCGGTCGCAGTCCGCGCGTCGATGGCGGGCCGGGCTGACCGGGGCCAAGGCCTATTCCCAGACCTGCGCGCTGCGTTCGCCGACGCTGGGAAGGTCGCGTTCCTGAATTGACAGGCAGAAGCGGGGCGTGCTGCTATGCCCGCCCATGCCTTCTGCGCCTGTCGTGCCGGACCGGACTCGTTCGTCGACGGTGCCGGCTGTTCATTCCGAGTCCTCGCTTTCGCCTGGAACCGTCGCGCTGCAGGTTCGCCCGTCGGGGGTCGAGCGCGTTCGACGCGGGGCGCAGACGCTGCGCCGCGAAGATCTGCACGCGCTGCCGGCGGGGCTTCCGGTCGGCTCTGCCGTGATCTTGTGCGACGATCGTGGACGCAGCCTGGGCAGCGGGTTTCTGGCAGCGCCTGGGCCGACCTCGCTGGCGGTGCGCCTGTTCGATCGACAGGGTGCGCCCCTTTCCGATGCGCAGCTTCTGGCGCGGATTCTTCATGCCAGCGCGCTGCGGCAGTCCATGTGGCCGGCGATGCTCGACGGAATCGGGCTTTCGGGGCGCGATGCCTATCGCGTGGTGCATGGCGAAGCGGACGGCCTGCCGGGCCTCTTTATCGACCGCTATGGCGACGCCGCGGTGATGCAGACCGCGACGGCGGCCATGGATGCTCGCAAGGCGCGCATTGCCGAGCTTTTGGTGCAGCACCTGGGCGTCACCTGGGTGCTGTGTCGCGACGACGGCAGCGCCCGCGATCTGGAAGGCCTGCCGCGCGAGCGGCGGTTGCTGCTGGATGCTCGCCCGTCGACCGTACGCGGCTTGCAGGCGGGCACCGATGCGTCGCGGGCCTTGGCGCAGTCGACGCTGGCTGCCTATCACGACGCCGGCAGTCGCATGCAGGCCGATCTGCTGTTCGACAAAAAAACCGGCAGCTTCCTGGATCAGCAGGACAACCACGCGCTGGCCGCGGCGTATGCTCGGCGCCTGTTTGTGCAGGGCGATCGTCCGCCTGGCTGCGCGACGGGCGCTGCCCCGACGGCGCTGGACACCTTCACGTACCACGGCGGCTTTGCCTTGGCGCTGGCGCGGGCCGGCCTGCAGGTGCTGGCCTGCGATGAAGATCGCGACGCCATCCTGCGGGCTCGTCACAATGCCGAGCTAAATCAGGTGGCCGTCGACTTTCGCATCGAAAATGCCTTCGATCTGCTGCGTCGGTTGGAAGGGCAGGGGGCGCGCTTTGATGTCGTGGTGGTCGACCCGCCAGCGCTGGCCAAGCGCGGTCGCGATCGCGGAGCGGGCCGGACGCCCGGTGGTGCATCGGGCAGCGACGAACAGTCGGCCTGGGCGCGCGCCTATCGCGAGCTGAACCTGCGGGCCATGCGCCTGTTGTCGCCCGATGGCCTGCTGGTTAGCTGTAGCTGTTCGGGGCGGGTGTCACCGGCGCTGTTCGGCGACATCCTGCAAGGGGCGGCCAGCGACGCCGGGCGATCGATGCAGCTTCTGGAACGGCGGGGGGCTGGGCCCGATCATCCCGTGCGCCTGGGCTGGGCCGACAGCGAATACCTGAAGTGTTGGCTGCTGCGGGCGCTGCCCTAGCGCGACAGGAGCGACCGGATGCCGACCTTCGTCGATGCAGTACGGACGCAGACCCTGCTGTTTGATGGCGGGCTGGGCACTGCGCTGATTGCCGCGGGCCTGAACCTTTCGGTCGAGCCTCCCGAGGCGTGGCTGACCAGCCAGCCCGATCGCGTGCAGGCCGTTCACCGCGCGTTTGAACAAGCCGGGGTCGATGTGCTGCAGACCAATAGCTTCGGCCTTCTGCGTCTATTGCGGGCGCGGCAGGCTCCGCTTTTGGCGGACGATGCGCTGCTGCAGGCTCAGCGGCTGGCGGGCCGCAGCGTGCAACTGGCGCAGAGCAATCGTCGACCGCCGTGGATCGTCGCCTCGCTGGGGCCCAGCGGACCGCCGCCCGCTGCGACAGAGACGGCTGCCATCGCCGATCACTGCGAAGCCTTGGCGCAGGCCTTTCAGACCGCCGGCGCCGACGCCCTGCATCTTGAGACCGCCTGCGATCCCTGCGACCTTTCTGCGATGCTGGACGGCGCATCGCGTACGGGGCTGCCGCTTGCGGTGTCGATGACGGTCAGCCTGGGGCAAAGCGGGATGGAGACGCCGCTGGGTGTGCCGCTTGCGCGCATGCTCAAGGTGATCGAAGGCGCCGCGGTTCGCCCCATCCTTGTCGGTGTGAACTGCTCGCTGCCGGCCCGTCGGCTGCGTCGCGCGGTGTCCGAGCTTGCCGACTGGGCCGCCGGTCAGCGTGGCGAACGACCGCGCGTCCTGGTTCAGCCGCAGGTCGATGAGCCCGCCCCCGACTGCAAGCGCCCGCCGCAGCCCGAGTCGCCCGAGCGCTTCGCCAGCGACCTGTTACAGCTTCTTTCCGACGGAGCCGACCACCTGGGTGGCTGCTGCGGCTGCCGTCCAGAGCACATGGCCGCCATCGCTCGCTTGCTGCGACCGGCGCCTGTGCTCAGCGTGACAGACCCCGCAAAGACCCTCGCGCGCTAAGCCGAGATCGCCCGAAATGGACCGGAATTGACCGGAATCGCCCGGAATTGACCGGAATTGACCGGAATCGCCCGAAATGGCCCGAAATCGACCGCAACCGGCTGGCTGCAGACAAGGGGCGGGCAATAGACAGAGATTGACGTGCGATCGGCGCTTGGCGATGCTCCACGGCCTCGCTGTCGAGTGTCGGAGAGTCGTCATGCCATCGCGCCGCTTGTCGTGGGTTTCGTCGTCGCTGCAAAGGGCCCTGCGCCACCGCCTGTTTTGCGGGCTTTTGATCGCGTCGTTGGCGGGGCTGGGCGCTTCGTGCGACGTGTCGACGCCGCCGGTCGACGACCCAGGGCAAAAGACGATGCTGCTGCCGGACGAGATCCCGCTGCAGATCGACAAGCGCTGCCCCGGCGATCCCGGCTGTCCCGACACCGGCGATGACGAGCTATACGTCGGCTATGCCGGTCGCGACATCACCCCCGACATCGAGCCGTTTACCGACGACAACAAGAACGGCATCTGGGACGCTGGTGAGCCCTTTGTCGACAAGAACAAAAACGGCGTCTTCGATGAGTATTGGATCGCAGGCTATGGCAGCGGGCGCCTGGCGACCGGGGTCGCCGATCCGGTGTGGGCGCGGGCGCTGGCCTTGCGGCAGAACCAGACCACGGTGGTCGTGGTGGCGGTCGACACCTGCGGCCTGTTTCGCGACGAGTCCTTGGCCATCGAAGCGCGCTTGGATCCTCGGCTGGGCATCGACCTGTTCTTGCTGCACGCGACACACGATCACGAAGCACCGGATCTGACGGGCGGCTGGGGGCGCGACACGTTCACCTATGGGGTCAACGAGGGCTATCGCGCGCTGGTGCACGATCGCATCGTGCAGGCGGTCAGCGAAGCGGTGCA
>JAYRFD010000759.1:0-6888 GCA_041908565.1 Polyangia bacterium
CATGCGCTGCTGTGGATCGGTGCGCTCTGCTTCGTGTGCTCCCATGCCGAACAGCGCGGCGTCGAAGCCATCTTCATCGTCGATGACACCGCGCGCGCGGACATACGAAGGGTTCTTGAGGACCGAAGAGGGAACGCCCGCAGCCAGCAGATCTTCGGCAGAGAAGTGGGTGATGCAGTCGATGCCATCGCGCAGGTTGCGCCAGTACGTTGCGATATCGGGTGACTTTGGGAATCGACCCGCCATGCCGATAATGGCGATGGCGTTGTTGTCGGTGTCTTGACTCATCGTCGTGGTCTCCCCTGTGGGCGATGCTGGACCGCGCGCTCGGCTCGCTCTTGGCTTTGGCGCTGCATGTCCTGGCCCCGCGATCGTCCTCGGCTGATCAGTGCGCCCATTGCTTCAATCGTGGGATGCGCGAACAGATCGGCCAGCGCAACGCGAGTTCCCAGCCGGGTTTCCAAGAGCGCCTGTACTTCGATCAAGCGCAGCGAGCTTCCCCCCACGTCGAAAAAGTTGGCGGTGCGCGACACCGAACGACCGAGCACGCTCTGCCAGACCTCGGCCACCAGTGCCTCCCATTCATTCAGGCCAGCGGTGGCCGTCGTCTGACTGGCGGCCACTCGCGGCAGCGCGGCCGGGTTCAGCTTCCCGTTGGGCGTCAGCGGCAGCGCGTCCAGAACAATCAGATCCGATGGCACCAGTTGAGGCGGAAGCTGACTGCGCAAGCGAACGCGTAGCTCCGCCAGAAACTCGCTCTCGGGTGGAATGGGTGCGGGGGCGGGCGAATCGCTGGCGGCTGAGCTTCGCACCACATAGCCCAGCAGACGTGCGCTGGCCCCCTCTCCATCGATCCAGGCAACGGCGGTCTGCACGCCGGGTGCAGCCCGCAGTGCGGCTTCGACTTCGCCTAGCTCGATGCGGAAGCCGCGCAGCTTGCGCTGATCGTCCTTGCGACCCAGAAATTCCAGCGAGCCATCGTGTCGAAATCGCACGATGTCACCGGTGCGATACAGTCGGCCTGCGACGTCCGTCATGTTTTCGGGGAAGCGCGCAGCGCTCAGATCAGGACGTGCGTGGTAGCCACGCGCCAGGCCGAGGCCGCCGATGTACAGCTCACCTGGCACCAGCGGCGGTACTTGCTGTCCGTCGGCATCCAGGACGTAGACGACGGCTCCAGGAAGTGGTCGTCCGATCGCGGGATCGTGCTCATCGGGGTGGCAGTCGTGCACGGTGGCCACGATGGTTGTCTCGGTGGGACCATAGGCATTGCGGAAGATCCGCCCTTGGCTCCAGCGCTTGACGATGCTTGCTGGACAGCGCTCGCCTCCTGCCAGTAGCAGGCGCAGATCGGGAAGTGGATGGTCTGGTAGCTGCGACAAGACGGATGGCGGCAGCAGTACCAGCGCGATGCGCTCGCGGGCCAGCAGATCCACAAGCTCACGACCTGCTAAGCCAAAGCGCGCCGTCGGCAGGACCAGCGTTCCGCCTTGTGTCAGCGCAATCAGAAGATCGGCCACCGACCAGTCGAAGGACAGCGATGCAAACTGCAGCAGACGCTCGCCCGCGGCCAAGGGGAAGACGCGCGGAATCACCGTGGAAAGGGCAGCTATGCTGCGGTGTTCGATTAGGACCCCTTTGGGCAGGCCCGTGGATCCAGATGTGTAGATGATATAGGCCAGCGTTTCCGGGCTTGGGTCCGGAAGTGCCGATGCCGCAGGCACCGAAGCAGCGGTGGTGACGCCTGCACTTGCGGGATCCGCTGGCGCTGCATCTGCGGTGGATGTTCGGGGGCCGTCGGGGCGTGGACGCTGGGCGTCGATGTACAGGTGTCGATGGTTGGGAGTCCGAAGTCCGCCGGCTTCGTGGGTGGTCAGCACAAGCGCGGCTCCGCTGTCTTCCAACATCCAAAGCAGTCGGGCTTCGGGATAGGCAGGATCCAGCGGAACATAGGCAACGCCCGCTTTCCAAGCGCCCAGGATTCCTGCGATCGCATCCGGCGATCGGGGACAGGACAGCGCAACGCGGGTATCTCGCGGAAGCTGCTGTTCATGCAGCGCCCACGCGATGCGATCGGACCAGCTGTCCAGCTGGCGGTAGCTGATGCTCTCCTCCCCATATCGCACAGCGGCTGCATCGGGCTGGGTTCGCACGTGGTGTCGGAATCGGGAAAGAACGGACTCTGCTTCGTCCTGCGCCGCAGGCCGTGCGTTCGTTCCCGACCACTGGCCAAGGAGTGTTTGTCGTTCTTCGCCAGTCAACATCGGAAGCTGAGCCAGCGGAACATCTGCCTGCTGCAGTCCTGCGTCGAGCAGCCGTTGGAAGTGGGTCACCAGTTGGCGAATCGTCGCATCCGAATAAAGGTCGCTGGCGTATTCCAGTTCAAGCGGCAGGTCGTCCTGCGCTGGCCAGGCATACAAGGTCAGATCGTACTGAGACTTGCCAGGATCCACGAACAGGGGAGCCACTTGCAGATCTGCCAGAACCAAGTGTCCGCGCTTGCCGGGCTGTGGGGCGTAGGAGACTTGGAACAGCGGGTGGCGCGTGGTCTCGTGCTGCAGCTTCAGCAGAGATCGGACCTGAGAAAAAGGAAGCACGCTGTGGCAATACGCGGCATGAGCCTGCGCTCTGACAAGTCGCACCAGCGAACGGAAGCTGATTCCCGGCGTCAGCTGCACCCGCACTGGCAGCAGGCTTAGCAACGGGCCCTGAACTGCCTCAGATCCAGGAAGGTCGCGACCGGCATAGGGCAACCCGATTACTAGATCCTTCTGCCCGGTATAGCGATGCAGCAGCGCGAACAGCGCAGTAAAAAGGAGTATGTTCGGCGAGACCCCTTCGCGTTGGGCCAGCTGGGCGAGCGCCGCTCGTGTCGCAACGGGCAGCGTAAAGGGGTGCAAGCGGCCGCGCAGGCTCGCGGTGGTGGGGCGCGGAAAGTCACCCAGGATCTCGCTGGTGGCAGGTGCGTCTGCCAGCTGGCTGGTGAAGTAGGCCTCGCTGTCTTTTCGCGCCGTGGGCGACCGTTGGCTTTCCTGCTGCGCAACGCACTGGAAGAACGTCTGGCGTGGGGCCGGGACGGGCGAGCCTTCATAGTCTTGGGACAGCTCGCGCAGCAGCTGTTCGACGGACCAGCCATCCGTGACGATGTGGTGCAGCAGGATCAGAAAAAGGAAGCTCTGCCGGTTCATCTGCAGTACCAGGGCGGTCGCTGCGGACTGGCTTAGGTCAAAGGGGCGGTGCAGAAATTCCTGTACCAGCGGCAGCTGCAAGGCATCGTGCGGGGGATTCTCGTCTTCGCAGATCTCGCCCACCTGCACTTGCCACGTTGGGTTCGCGGCGATCTTCTGCATCGGGCGACCGTGCACCACGCTGAACTGGGCCCGCAGCAAGGGGTGACGCGTGGCGGCGCGATTCAGCGCAGCGATCAGCCGTGGCACATCCAGCGCGCCCGTGATCTGGAAGGCGATCGGGCAGTGAAAGGTCGTGCTGCTTGGCGCCAGGGTTTGCACAAACCAGACCTGTTCCTGCATCGGTGACAGAGGATGCCATTCGCTCGGACGCGCGGTGGTCGGTTGGTCTGCGGACGCCTCGGCAGGCGCAGAGTGCTGGGCGCGGGAACGATCGACCTGGGCACTTAGTTCCGTCGCGGTGGGATAGCGGAAGATCCCGCCTGTGGGCAGCAAGACACCCAGCGTTTCGGCGATGCGTAGCGATAGCTGCATGGCCGCCAGCGACGTTCCGCCACTGGCAAAAAAGTCGGCATTCGGATCCATGGACGGAAGCCCCAGAGCCTCCTGAAACAGCCGCGCGATCACTTGTTCGGTACTGGATGCAGCAGGGGATGGCGCTGCCGCTGCGGCCTGATCGCTTTGCGGCATCGGTGTGGGAATGGGCAGAGGCAGCGCATCGCGATCGAGCTTGCCGTTTACGGTTAGCGGAAGCTGCTCAAGCGTCACCCACGTCGCGGGACACATGTACTCGGGCAGGCGCTTCCGAAGCTGTTCGCGCAGCGCATGTGTGTCCAGGGCTGCGGCGGCTCTGGACACCACGTACGCGACAAGCTGGGCTGGGCCCTGCTGAATCTGGCGGGCTAGAACGGCCACATCTGCCACCGCCGGATCTTCGCGGAGCACGGCTTCGATCTCGCCTAGCTCGATGCGGTGGCCGCCCAGCTTGACCTGCAGATCGATGCGCCCCAGGTATTCCAGTTCGCCATCGGGTCCCCGCCGGACCAAGTCGCCCGTGCGATACAAGCGGGCCTGTGCATCGTTGGAAAAGGGGTCTGGGCGAAAGCGCGCCTCGGTCAGATCGGGACGGCGCAGGTATCCCCGCGCGACGCCTTGTCCGCCTACCCACAGCTCACCTTCCTGGCCGTCGGCAACCGGCTGTCCTGCAGAGTCCAGAATATGCAAAGTCAGATCGGGAATGGGAATGCCGATCAGGCTGCGTGAGTCCTGCTGATCACGTCGCGACAGCGGACGAGCCGTGATGATGACCGTGGTCTCTGTGATTCCGTACAGGTTGACAAGCTGCGGATGCTGGTCGCCGTGCCGATCAAACCAGGGCTGCAGCCGTCGCAGATCCAGCGCTTCCCCGCCGAGCATGACGTAGCGCAGCGCGGGCAGCGTGATGCCGAGTCCGACCGGCGCAGACTCCTGAGCAAGCTGGTCGGCCCGGACGAATAGCTGCCACTCAGACGGGGTCTGATTTAGGACCGTGATTCCTTCTTCCGCGACCAGCTGATGGAAGGCGATAGGATCGCGAACCACAGATAGCGGCACGATCACCAAGCAGCCGCCATATAGCAGCGCGGTCCACATTTCCCAGACGGAGTAGTCGAAGGAAAAGGAATGAAACAGGGGGATGCGATCGCGCGGACCGAAGTGGTACCAGTCTTCCGTCTGACGGAACAGGCGAAGGAGGTTTTGATGCGTGACGCACACCCCCTTGGGCCGGCCCGTTGAGCCCGAGGTGTAGATGACATAGGCCAGAGAGTCATCCGCCAGCATCGGATCAGGCAGAGCAGGTTGTGCTTCGCGATCCGCGGCGGGCGCCTCGACCGCAGAGGCTGGTTCGGGATCGACCAGAAGGACCCGCGCTTGGCTGCCTTGGTACAGCGGCAGCAGCCGGGACTGCGTCAACAGAACCGCGCACTTTGAGTCCGCAATCAGAAAGTCCCGTCGATCGGCGGGGTATGCGGGGTCGATCGGAACATAGGCACCCCCTGCGCGCAGGATGGCCAAGGCACCGATGATCAGGTCCGCCGATCGCTCGATGGAGATTCCCACCAAAACATCGCGGCCCACCCCGGCGTGCACCAGCCGCTGTGCCAGTGCATCGACGCGCTGTGCAAGATCGCGATAGCTGTATTCCCGTCCCTGATCGCGAATTGCGATCGCGTCAGGAGTTTGCAGCGCCCAGCGCCAGACGGCGAAGTGAATGACAGTCCTATCCAGGTCCTCTGGAATCGTCGGATCCATCTTTGGTGGCCCCCCGCCATGTGAAACTCCCCCGGGGCCAATCACTAAGGACTGGGCCACAGGGCTAGGGCCGACATCATATCACTTACCACTACGGGCAAACGCTCGCGCCGCAGACGCAAGTCGAATCCGCTACTTACAAAGGAAGGGCAATCGGCCGACGGTGCTGGTGGCACAGTGGCTCCTTATTAAGCAGGGATCAACCCAGAGATAGAGGCATTGGGATCCCTCCTGCTTTTCGGGCGGCGGGGCGGCTGGCTGGCTGCGAAGGAAGATCGGAGGGAATGAAGTAGACCGACTGTCCAGGCATTCCGCTTGGTGCCGGCGGTCTTCTGGATGCGTGTTCGGAGTCTGATTAGAAGCTGACTTTGCCTTTTAGGAATAGCTCGGTACCGCCAGCGGCTGCATCACCAAACTTGGTCGATCGATTGCCGAGCATGACAAAGCCACCCAGCATTAGCTCTGTCGCGTCATAGACCGTCCAGATGATCTGCGGAAACAGGACACCCGTCGGATCGTAGTCGTCCCAAAGTCCGGTGGCCAGGTCGACAGAAGGAACCTTGATGACCCCGAACAGGCGAAAAAGGAGTCGGTCTTGCAGGGTCTTCAGATCGACGCCAGCGACGATGTAGTCGCCGATTCGCGACTCGACCCGCGGCTCTTCTTTGATGTTGTTGGCGTCCTTGCGCGGGCGGGCGATGCGACCGGATCCGAATTCATCGATGAAGCCGTGCACATACTGCACGTTCAGGTACAGCCGGCCCGCGATGGTGTAATCGGCCCCCACCGTGGCTTTGACAAAGGGAGTGTTGTCGATCACGACCGGTCGTTCGACCGTGGTTCCGGCAGGCCGGATGTAACGGACGTAGCGGTTCAGGGTCTGGTCGAGCACATACTCCATCGGCTTGACGGTGGGCGGCATGGTGACTTGGTCATAGACCGCAAGCTCTACCCGGCCGGGCAGGTACAGCGCGGCTTCCGCCCAGTACCCCATTCCGCCCAGCTTTTCGATCGAGCCCGCCATTTCCAGACCAATGACATCGGCCTTGGGATAGACAAGCTGCGTCTTGATCAGGTTGTTGTCGATGCTGCCTGTGGCAAGGGACCAGGCCGGAACCGGAATGCCAAAGCGACCGTGGTAGTACGACACTCCCATGTCCTGATCCCACAGCTTCCAGGCCACGCGACCGCCGGCCTGCATGTTGGCGAAGCTAAGCTCAGGAGCCAGCGGGGCCGCCTCGATGGTCAGCGTGCGACCACTTGGAATCAGCGCGCCGGTGTTGGGATCGACGCGGGGCACATACCGCGTGCGTTCGTTGTCGAGCGCAGCGCGAATTCCCTGATTCAGCACCGGCGCCGGTCGCAGGGGATCCAGCAGAGCAATCGGCGCGGTGCGTGGAAGCTGTGC
>JAYRFD010000760.1:0-5866 GCA_041908565.1 Polyangia bacterium
AGCCAGTAGTTGGCTTCACCCGTGACTTCGCCAGCCGACAGATCGGGCGGTCGCAGGAAGCGCACGGTGCCCGACTTGGTCAGCGCATTGGTGGCATCCACAAAGCCAAGCGCGCTCTGTTCGTAACCCGGAGGCGCTTTGCCGCGCGGCGTCGTCTTGCCCAGGATGCGCCACTTCTTCCCGTCGAAGTATTCCCAGGACAGGATCAGATCGTCAGACGCCTTGGGGGCGGCCGCGATCTGTGGATCGCTGATCACAAAGTCGATCTCGACCTGCACGCCCTGCTGGCCCAGCGTCTCTTGCGAAGACAGGTACAGGCAGTGATCGGCCTTGGGCTCGCTGCCGAAGGGGTGGATGTTCTTGCCCAGGTCCAGCGCGATAAAGACGTTGTTGTCGAGGTTGGCGAACGCCTGGTCCGGCAGGATGCCTTCGCCCGAGACTTCGATGATGCCGCGTACGGTGTCGATCTCGGTCTCGGCAACGTTCTTGGGCACTTCGGCCAAGCGACCGCGAATCCAGACGCTGTTGATGCCGCTGATGGTCGTCGGGTGGATGTCGGAAACGCCGCTGAAGATCACTTCGCCGCGCTCGACTTCCAGTGCGGCCATGCGTAGCTCGCGCCAGCGCCGGCCGTTCCAGTATTCCCATTCCAGAAGTCGCGCCAGATCGCGGCCACCGTGATCGGGGGCGGTGATTCGCAAGCGGATCACCGTCGATTCGTTGACGGCCATCAAGCGGTCGTCACCCAGATACAGGAAGCGATCGACGCGCTCTGCACCTGCGAAGGCCGGGAAACCCTCCTGCCGTTCGCCGGTCAGGAACAGCGAGTTATCCGAATAGGTCTCATCGAAGTACGAGAAGCAGCGATCGAGACGCGCGCTGACCACGGTCAGGTCGCGCATCGTTTCGAACAGCACCGCGTCTTCTTCGTCGGCTTGCGGCGTCGAGACCTGCAGACCCTTGCGCAGAATCTGGCGCGCCACGCCTTCCATCAGATCAAACGTCAGCAGAGCGCGCGCAGGCTGCGCCGGCTGCAGCTTGATCCCCAGCATGTCGAGGAACGTCAGGTAGTTCTTGTCCGGGACTTTGTTGAGCCGATACAGGATCAGCTCCGTCATCCACGAACAAAGCTCAAGGATCGTGATGCCGGGATCCGAGGGGTTGTGGTTTGTCCACTCCGGGCAGTAGCGCGGAATCAGACGGACCGCTTCCGCAATGATGTCTGCGTACGTCCGATCGTCGAGTTTCGGCGTCGGGATCATTCTTGATCACTCCTGCGCAGATAGAACGGATAGACAAGGTTGCGGGACACGTTGCTGCCGCGGACCTTGTAGCGAATGTCAATGAGCAGCTTGTGCGGTTCATTGGGGTCAGGGTTGGCATCGGCAGAGATGTCTTCGATGCGCGGCTCCCATTTCTCGAGCGCTTCGACGACGTAGTGAGCCGCCAACCCAGCCGTGTTGATGTTGTTGGGAGCAAACAAGAGCTCGTGAATGTCGCAGCCAAAGTACGGGCGCATTACGCGCTCGCCCGGTGCTGTGCCGAGGATGATCAGGATGGATTCACGGACCAGGTCGTCGAGCGAGCTCTGCGCCATGCCGCCATTGCGGTCAATCATGACCGGGTAGCGCCATCCTTTTCCAAGAAAGCTGCGCGCCATGCCTTTCCTCTTCGTTTATGGCCAAGCCGATGGAATCTGCTCAGCCAACCCCCTCTTCACACCCCAAGCCGTCGAAGTCTTTACCTCCCCGCCCTCTTCCCGTGTGCACAAGACCTGACGGCAGGGCATGACTATATCCGATCCTAGGGCTTGCCTCCCACCTGAATCGGCTTGGCGTCGTGGAGCATGTCTTCTTCGGCCTGCTCTCCGAAGCCAACCTCGATAAAGTGGCGACAGGACTTGTTTTGGCAGGCGACTTGGGTTACGCGCTCGCGCTTCGAAACCGCCAACGTCTGCATCTGGCAGAACGGGCACTTCAGCGCGCTCGTACGACCGGATCGGATGTCGTCCAGAACGTCTTGCCAATAGATCTCTTCATCCACCATCTGACCCCCCTTGTTCCTCGCAGAGTGGGCGGTTCACCGTGGGTGCTGTGGGCGGCTGATCGGCCCGCTTAAGAACCCTGTTTCCAGCGACCTGCCTTGCTTCCTGTGCATGCCGCCACCGGCCCCGTAGCCCCCCTGTGCGACAGCGATTCCACTCCCGAGGTTCGTGTTATGGTACGAACACCTTGGGGCTTAAATCAACCCTGCTAATTTTCTTCGGGTTCCGTCGATCTTCTGCTGCGTCGCGGGCTGCGTCGCGGGCTGAGTCGAGGGCTGAAGCGGGGGTTGGGTCGAGCCTGGGCGCCCACACGGGAAGAACGCAGCAGGCCCACGAAAAAGGCGAGGTGGCGGACATGCCCGCTTGCGTCCCTGGGTCATCGCACAGTGATCACCCCGATCGCAGCGGCCCTCGCGCTGACGCCGGTCGTCGCGCTGACACCGGGCGACGCAGCATGGTGGGTTGGCTGGTCTCTCATTCGATCGGCTTCTGGTTGGGCAGCACCGTTGGTCGACCCAGTCGATGGTTTGAACGGAACAGCGATCGTCGTTCCGGTCTGCTTGGGGCGACGCTCGATTCGCTGGGCGAGCTGACGCAGCCGCCAGAGGCGGAGGCCTTCGGTGGTCGCGATCGTCTGGAGCTGGCTCAGCTGGACTGGCCCAACGCCGGCGGCCTGTCGGCGTCCGAGGCAGGGGAGGGGGCCAAGGGCGGGCCTGGGCTGGGCCTTTTGCGACCCGATGCGCTGCGCCGCCTGCTGTGGGAGATCGAAAAGCGCACCGCGATCGAGGTCAACCCCGAGGCCGTGACCGTGCGCCTGTCCGACCTGGGCGAGCTTCATCGGCACCCCTTGATCTATTGGACCGGCGATCGCGCGTTTCCCATGCCTAGTGAAGAAGACCTGGCTCGTCTGCGCCGCTACCTGGTGATGGGCGGCATGCTGATCTTCGACAGCGCCGAAGGCCGGGCCGGTGGTGGCTTTGATCAGTCGGTGCGTGCTCTGTGCAACCGTCTGTTTCCCAACCGTCCGCTGTCTCGGATATCCGAAGAACACGTGCTGTTTCGCGCGTTCTATCTGTTGCGTGTGCCAGCGGGCCGCATCATCGCAGAGCCCTACATCGAAGCCGTGCTGCTGGGTGAACGAGAGCGAACCGCCAGCCCGCAAGAGCCCGAGGGGGGCGCAGCTGGGGTCGGCACCGGCGGGACGGTCGCCAGCCGAACCGGCGACGGAAAAGACCGGGCCAACCTGCGCGATCGGGCCGGACGGGCAGTGATCGTCTATTCCCAGAACGATCTGGGTGGAGCCTGGGCTCGCGATCGCTTCGGTCAGTGGGTGCACGAGGTCGTGCCCGGCGGCGAGACCCAGCGCGAGCACGCGTTTCGCTTGGGCGTCAACCTGGCCATGTATGCGCTGTGCCTGGACTACAAAGCCGATCAGGTTCACGTTCCGTTCATCATGCGGCGCCGCATGTGGCAAGCGCCGGCCCCCAAGATCAACTTCGGGGAAGGCGGACGCCCGCCTGCCTCACCGTCGGCTGGCTCGCCGGGAAGCCCCAGCGAGCACTAACGGGCGCCTGGCCCTGTGCTTGTAGACAACGCGATGGGATTTCTCGACGCCATGAACTGGTTTCGGTCGCTGCAGTCCTGGCAGGTCCTGCGGGCCTTTGGGGACGGCGACTACAACGAATGGCGCCTGGTCTTGATGGCTCCCTTCGGGTGGCCGATGCGCATCTTTGCGATCAGTGCCGCAGCGCTGATCTTTGTGCTGGCCTTTCGCGCGCTGCGCAACGATGTGCGTCGTCGACGGGCCGCGCTGTTGGCCTTGCGATCGCTGGGTCTGCTTGCGGTGCTGGTTCTGCTGTTTCAGCCGGCCTTGAAGCTGCGCAATGTCACGCGCATGCCCAACCACATCGCCGTGGTGGCGGACGTCTCGCAGTCCATGCAGCTTGCCGAAGATGGCGGCAGCGAGACGCGAGCCGCACGCATCGCGGCCGTCCTGCGAAAAGCCCGCGATGCCGGAGAGCTTCGACGCTGGCGCGAAGATCACATCATCGACTACTTCGGCTTTGGCGAGCGGGTCTCGCCGCTTTCAGAAAGCGACATCCTGCGTCCTTTGGGGCCAAGCAGCACCGCGCCCGCCACGCGAATCCGGGAAGCCCTGGCCAGCGTGCGTCAGCGCTACGACGGTCGCGACCTGGCTGGAATCGTGCTGCTTTCCGACGGGCTCGATAACGGCCGACTGGCCAATACAGAGCCCGCCCTGCCCAGCAAGCCGGCCTCACGCCCCGGGGACAGCGCCGGCGGCCGAGCCCCCGAAGCCACCGCCGCCGAGCCACAGCTGGATGCCGATACGCACAGCTTCCTGAAGACCTTGGATGTCCCGGTGCACACGATCGCAGTCGGCAAGCCGGGTCTGCGTGATGTCGCGATTACGCGTGTGCTGGCCGATCAGTTTGCGTTTGTGCGCACCGCCGTCGAAGTCGAAGCGCACCTGATGGTTCTGGGCGCACAAGCTGCCGGCTGGGAAGGCCGTCACGTGCCCGTCACGCTGCTGCGCGATGGTCAACACGTCTTGACGGTTGAAGTCGCGATCTTGCCCGGCCAGCGCGAGTACCGCGTGGTGTTTCCGTTTACTCCAGAACGCGTTGGCAAGTACCTGTATGAGATCTCAGTCCCGACGCTGCCGGGCGAAGCAATCGCCGAGAACAACCATCGCGCGTTCGTGCTGCGGGTGGTGCGCGACAAGATCCGCGTCGTGCATGTCGCGGGCCGCCCAACCTGGGACGTGCGCTTCTTGCGCGGCTTGCTGAAGCACGATCCCAACATCGATCTGGTGTCGTTCTTCATCCTGCGCTCGCCCAGCGACATCGAATTCGTGCCATCGGAAGAGACCTCTCTGATTCCCTTCCCGTGTGAGGAGCTGTTTCAAGAACAGCTGCGCAGCTTCGACTTGGTGATCCTGCACAACTTCAACTACAGCGCGTACTGCGGCCAGTTCCTGCAGCCGGCGATCGTGCCCTTTGTCAACGAAGGCGGCGCGATCGCGATGTTGGGCGGCGATCTGTCGTTCAGCTCTGGCGGCTACTACGGATCGGAGCTTTCGCAGATCCTGCCGGTGGCGCTGCTGCCCGACGACAACAGCGCGTCGACGGCGGCTCAGTCCGCGGTCTCAAACTTGACCGACACCGACCCGTTTCAGCCGCGACTGACACCGGCGGGCAAAAGCCACGTGGTCACGGCCTTGCGCTTGGACGTGCGCGACAACGCGGGCCTGTGGGATTCGCTGCCGCCGCTGGAAGGTCTGAACTTGGTGGCGCGTGCGCGGCCGCAGGCCACGGTGTTGTTGTCGCATCCCAAGCTGCGCGATGACAGCGGCAACCCGATGCCGGTGCTGACCGTCGCCGAGTTTGGCAAAGGACGGACGCTGGCGCTGCAAGCCGATTCCACCTGGCGCTGGGGCTTTGGCGCGACGCCCAAAAGCGAGTCGGGTGCGCAGCGCGCCAATCGACGACAGGCCTCAAGCGACGGTGATACGGCGCTGGTCGGCGGCGATGAGTCCGGCCGCAGCGGGGCGTACCAGCGTTTCTACACGCAAGCCATTCGCTGGCTGGTGCGCGATCCATCGCTGCGCCTGCTGCGCGTCGAGACCAATGACTCAGAGTTCAATCGCGGTCAGCCGGTGCGGGCCGAGGTGCGCGCCTATGGTCCCGACTATCGACCTGCACAGCGCGCCGACATCAACATTTCCCTGACGCGAATCACCGACGAGGGCGGTGCCAGCCAAAGCGGCCAAGTTACGCCGCCGCCGGGGACGCTGGCGCGATC
>JAYRFD010000761.1:0-3055 GCA_041908565.1 Polyangia bacterium
CGACGCCTTGCGATGAAAAGCGCACCAGGAAGGTGTCGACATTGGGGTTGGTGCCGACCGCTCCATCGCCGAAGTCGATGGGATAGCCGCCGGTGCCGTTCAGAAGGACATCGCCGTCGGGAAACACGGCAACAGAGTGCGCCTGGTCGTAGCTGGTAAAGCCCCAGCGCTTGGCAAAGACGAAGCTGCCACCCGCGTTTAGCTGCAGCAGATACACGTCGCGATCTCCGGCCGACACTAGCTCGCCGCCACCGAAGTTGATGCGATCTTCGAAGCCTCCCGTAACGTACAAGCTGCCGTCGCTGGCAAACGCCGTCGAGATCCCGACGTCGACCGCGCTGTCCAGCGGGCCGCCGTACGTGCGGAAGTACCGCTGGCCGCCCGTGCTGTCATAGGCCACGACCATGGCGTCGTGCGTGCCGGTGTCCGTGCGCCGCAGCGAATAGCCCACCACCGCCGAGTTGCCGTTCTTGTCGACGGCGACCTTGCGCGGGACATCGCGAAACGCGCGACCAAAGGTGCGCGCCCACTGCCGCTGCCCGACTTTGTCGAGCTTGATCAGAAAGCCATCGGTGACGCCGTTGCTGGTGACGTTCCCATCGCCGAAGTCCGCGCGCGAAAACTGCCCAGTGATGTAGATCGCCCCGTCGCTGCCCACCGCAACGTCTTCGACTTGTGCGCCATACGAAAGTCCCCACAGTGGCTTGCCTTCGGCCGGCGGCAGGGCCATGTCCACCGGAGTCGCCAGATCCGGAAGGCTTGTGCTGCCATCGCTGGGCATCTGCGTGGGCATAGCCAGATCCGGCGAATCGTCGGATGGCGGGGCGACACCGCCCTGCGAACACGCCCACAGCAGACCGGTAGCGACAGAAAACAGCGGAGCTCGACGACGCATGGGCAAATCTAACCTCAGCTTGGTTGTCTTCGGCAATGCCGGACCGACAGGGCGCTGCGAACGGGGGCGGCGCGGTCGCCTGGGTTCACTACCGACCGAACCAGCCACATCGGTCGCTCGATCGAGCGAGCGGGCGGTCCGCCGTTCGGTCCGTGGAGCGAGCGAGCCGGTGTTTGTTCGTTCGGCCCGTCGCCTGGCCGGTCGGTCGTTCGATCGGTCGGAAGCGGCAGGCCTACTGGGCCTTGTGCACGATGGCGCCGAATTCGCCGACCAGCCAGACGTGACCGGACATCGGCCAGATCGCGCGCAGGTTGCCGTCAACGCCGACGCTGACCGAGGTCCATGCGCTGCCGTCCCAGTGCAGGACCTTGCCGCCTGCTCCCACCGTCCACAGGTCGTTGCCGGCGGTGCCGTGGATGTGTCGCAAAAGAGCGGTGGTCTGGCTGCTCACGACGCTCCACGTGACGCCATCGAAGTGACCGATCAGCCCGCCAGTGCCAACCACCCAGACATCGGTCGCGGAGAGAGCCAGGATGCTGTACAGAAGCGTCGTCGGCAGGCCCGTGGTCGGCACCAGGCTCCACGAGTCGCCGTTGCCGTGCAGCACCGTGCTGTTGAAGCCAGCCGCCCACACATCGCTGGTGCCATTGCCGGTCACGCTGTACAGCGCATTTCCGGTCGGGCTGGTCAGGCCGCTCCACGCGCCGGCCCGACGGCGATAGGTGGTGCCGTTGGTAGCACTGGCGAAGACGTCGGTGCCGCCGGTCCACAGGCTGGAAAGCACCGTGCCGGCCGGGGCCATGTATTCGACATTCCACGTCGCGCCGTTCCACTTGAGCACGTTGTTCTGGCAAGCCGCCCAGACGTTGGTGCTGTTCTGCCCAGTGACGGCATCGCAGTCCAGGCTGGTGCCGGCGACCGGCGTCCAGGTTCCGCCGACCCCGTGCAAGAGCGATCCGGCCGCCCCCACCACCCAGACATCGTCGGCACTGGCCGCCCAGGCGTCACGAAGCTCGTTGCGCAGGCCGGTCTGCTGGTTTGTCCAGGTGCCGCCCTGCCAGCGCAGCATGGTGCCGTTGTTGCCGACGGAAAATGCGTCCCCGCTGGGGTCGACCCAGACGCCGCGCAGGTCCTGCGACACGTTGCTTAGGTACTGCGTCCACTTGCCGCCTTCCCAGCGCAGCGTCAGGCCGCCATTGCCGACCACCCAGCCCTGCGTCGCACTGGCGAACGCGATGTCCTGCAGCGCCTGCGCATACGTCGGAGCTTGCACCTGCCAGGCGCTGCCGTTGTAGCGAACCAGGGTGCCCTCGCTGGACACCGCCCAGATGTCGCTGCTGCTGCTGCCAGCGATGCCCTGCAGGTTCAGCGTGCCGACGGCGCTGGCCAGGGTCCAGACCCGCCCGTCGTAGTGCAGGGCCGTGCCGTTGCTGCCCACCGCCCAGATGTCGCTGCTCTTGCTGCCCCAGATGGCGTTCAGGCTGGTCCCCATGGCCAAAGTCCCCATCGGGGTCACCGGGCTCCAGCTCTGACCGTCGAAGTGAAGAAGGACGGCGCTGGCGCCCACCGCCCACAGATCGTTGGCGCTGCTGCCGAATACGGCGTTTAGGTTGTGCGGTACGCCGCTGCTGACTGCAGTCCAGGCTCCATCGCGGAAGCGCAGGATGGTGCCCGCCGCGCCCACCGCCCAGATGTCGCCACCCGGCACGCCAAAGATGCGGTGGATCGGCTGACTGGTCCCGGCCGCGGTGGCCAGCCAGCTTTGGCCGTCCCAGTGCAGGATGGTGCCGACGGCGCCGACGCTCCACAGGTCGCTGGTCGATGTGCCCCAGATCTTCATCTGGGTGCTGCCGATGGGGCGGGGATTTTCCCAGCACCAGTCGGGCTGCGGACACAGCGACGTCTGCCGCTTCACGAACAGCGCCTTGACCTCGGTCGCGCCGGTCACGGTCACCGTGCAGGTCGACGATCCGCTGCACGGCCCCGACCAGCCCAGGAAGTGCGAACTGGCATCGGGCGACGCGACAAGCTGGACCTGCTGCTGCTGCGTGGCGCTGCCGCTGCAGCTTGTGCCGCAGTCGATGCCAGCCACCGGGGCCTTGACCACGCCACCGCCAGCCCCCGTCTTGGTCACGCGCAGCTCGCAGCGCGCCGCCGGCA
>JAYRFD010000762.1:0-4467 GCA_041908565.1 Polyangia bacterium
CCCGTTCGCTAGCGACGCGCAGTCGATGGCACAGGACCTGGGCCTGTTCGCTGGATCGCGGATCGTTGAAGCGCGAAGGCAGCATCAGTGCCGTGACCGCATCGGGACCCAGCGCGCGGACGGCGATGCACAGCACCAGCGCCGAATCGATGCCACCCGACAGGCCAACAAAGGCGCGTCGGACACCGTTTTTGCGACAGAAGTCTCGCACGCCCAGTGTCAGCGCCTGCAGAAGCTCTTCTTCGGGGGCCATGTCGACGGCGGGTGCTGCGCATTCACGTGAATCCAGCGGCTCGATCGGATGGAGCGGATCGACCAGCGCGGCCAGCGGGCAGACGCGGACCGCTTCGCCAAAGCGGGCAAGCTGCAGCGTGGGCAGGCCCCGCTTGTCCAGCGCGAAGCTGCCGCCGTCGAAGATCAGCTCGTCCTGGGCGCCGATGGCGTTGACGTAGATCACAGGAACGCCCAAGGCCGCAGCACGTCGTGCGTGGGCACGCCGCTGGGCCAACACACCGAGGCGATAGGGCGATGCCGACAGGCAGATCAGGACATCCGCGCCCGCCGAGCGCAGCGCCTTGGCCGGATGGATTGGGTAGTCGTCATCCCACAAGTCTTCGCAGATCAAGACGCCCAGTCGGTGTCCGGCCCAGTCGATTGGCTCGCCGAGGGGACCGGGAACAAACCAGCGCGGTTCGTAAAAGACGTCGTAGACCGGCAGCAGGCGCTTTTCGGTGTGGGCGCGCAGCGTTCCCCCGTGCATCAGCACGGCTGCGTCATACAGGCCGGGGTGATGCGGCTGGCCAACCGATTCGACGGGAGCCGGCAACAGAGTGCCGCACAGCACGGCGGGTCCGGTCGGATGTCGACGGTGCAGATCGCTGGCCAGGGTCTGGTTGGCAGCCAGGGCTTCGCGCACGAAGTCTCGGTCGTACAGCAGATCGCGCGGCGGATAGCCGCACAGCGCAAGTTCTGGCGTGACGACCAACAAGCGACTTGGATCATCCACCTGCGCGACGGCCGCGTCGACGGCATCGCGGATCTGGGCGCTGTTGCCGGCAAAATCACCGATGCGGCTGTTGATCTGGGCCAGCGCGATGGATACGTCGGGCCGCGGGCTAGACGGCATACGGGCGAAGCTCCGACGCGACGGCATCCAGCAGGTTCAGGGCAGAAAGCACGCTGTCGCGGCGCAGGCAGACTTCATCGCCCAGCATCAGCGTGCGATAGCCCAGCGTGATCAGGTACGCGACGTCCGAGATATCGGCGCAGTCGGGAATGGCGTTGGGACCGCGGCTCAGCGACGAAAAAATTCGGCTGGCGGCGATGGCCTGGCGGTCCGCCGTGATGATGCGACGCAGCGCGCCCACGATGTTGTGTGGGTAATAGACTTCGACATACAAGTCGCCGCGTGCCGCCATCAGACGCGGCGGGCTGTCGTCGGTGGCCGCTTTGGCTTCGCTGAAACCGTCGCGGATCCAGTCCAGGCCCTTTCGGGATTCGATCTTCAGAACAAGCTGCGCACCCGGCAAAAGCTCGCGCACTTCGCCCAGGTCGCTGTGCTGTTCGACGAAGGACAGCATGACGTTGCGCAGGCCCAGATCGCGCATGGCCTGCAGGTACGCGCGATCGGTATCGGTCAGCGATCCTTCGATCTGTAGTGAGGGATCGACGATGTTGACGGACTCGCCAGGCCCGATGAAGCGACGTGGCCCGTCGAGGAGAATCAGTCGATCGCCGTCGACCGCCACCACCCGCGCGTGCTCTTTGCCGTCGTTGAAGAAGGCATCGGCCGGCGTGTGCAGGCGAATGCGATGGCTCAGCTTGACCTCGGTAAACGGTGGGACGGCGGCTTGCGTGACGCGTAGCTGACGACCCTTCAGATCGACCCACAGCGGCTGACCCAGCGACGACAGGCGGGACAATAGAACGGTCAGCGGCTCGTCGTGCTTGGTCGGCATGACAGTGTTTAGGCGCAGACCGGCGACGATGGGATGGGCCGCAACCTCGGCCAGAAACGGCGCATACGGCGGCACCGTAACAATCGCACGCACCGGGTGATTCAAAGTGGGCATACGTTCTAATTTAATAACAAAAACAAATTAATGGATTAGCGCAGATCGATAATTGGCCAGTCGTAGCTGCGGGCGACGATGCGCAGGCGGGTGTCGGGGTTGACGGCGGTGGGGCGGCCGACGGCGGCCAGCATGGGATAGTCGCTGTAGCTATCGGAATAGGCCCACGACTGCCCCAGATCCAGGCCGTGCTTTTTGGCGAAGTCCAGCATCAGGGCCGACTTGGTGGCACCGGCGACAAACGGCTTGCCCAGGCGACCGGTGGCGTAGCCGCGTTCGAATTCCAGCGTGTTGGCGAGGACGTCGGTGATGCCCAGGTAGCGGGCCAGCGGCATGACGGTGAAGTCCAGGCCTCCCGACACCAGCACGGGGCGGCAGCCTGCGCGCTTGGCTTCCTCGATCAGATCCGGCGTGCCGGGATAGATCGCCGGCTTGATGACCTCTTCAAACAGATCCTCGGCCAGCACCAGCAGGCGGTCTTCGGACTGGCCCGCGTAGTACTGATAGAACATCTGGTTGAACAGCTTGCGAGACAGCTTGTCCGCGACGGCAAACAGCGGAATCGAGGCCGCCGTCTTCAAGCTTGCCCAGGCCGATCGGGGCAGCGTCGGCTGGTTCATCGCGTAGTACGCGAAGGCATGAACGATGTTGGTGCGGATCAGCGTGCCGTCGACGTCGTAAAAGGCGGCAGAGCGGGCGAACTTCTTTTCGTGCATTGCCGACGCGTTATGGCACGACTGCCGCGCTTGGATCCAGTGGGCTCAGCGGGGCAGGGGATGCGGCGGTGTTTGCTGCGGCAGATCGGCGAGCGGCGTTTCGTCCTGTCGACTCGCCTGCGGCCAGCACCACGCCGTCGGGCGCAGCAGGGTGACCAGCGCGGCCAGAAGGACCAGGTTGCGCAGCAGCACCCAGGCCAGCAGAACGGGCATTCCCTGGGCGACCAGCGCGAACAGAAAGGGGAAGTACACCTGCGTCATCCCCAGGGCCACGCAGTACAGGCGGAAGGCGCGCTGGCCTGCACGGATCCCAGATCCCGTCGGGGCAATCGCCACGCTGGGCAACAGGATCAGAAGCGGCAGCGTCCATACCAGATACTGCGGCGACAGCAGCTTGCTGCTGACCAGAAGCAGCAGCAGACCTGCGACGGTGAAATGGCACAGATAGCGTCCCAACAGTGCGGGGTCGGCATGCGGCACGCGGCGGCTGCCTAGCCAGGCCACGACGGACAAGCCCAGCGACACGAGCACATTTGCTGCATCCACGGCCTGCGGCAGCCACAGGAAGCGGCTTAACTGCACGTTGTCCGAGCCATACGAAAAGACCAGGCCGCTACCCAGACAGCGCAGGATCGATCCCAGCAGCGACTCGATCTGGATCGGCCGCTTGCCGAACAAAAGCAGCGCACCCAGCAGCACATCCGGCGTCTTGCCGCGCACGGCCAAGGCCAAAAGCGCCACACCGGCCAGCAGCACAAACGGCAGCAGAAACCACAGCAGGGATCGACGCTGGGACGTGCCTTGTCCCAGCAGAATGGCCGACCAGATGGGGATCAGAAACAGCGGGAACAGCTTGGACCCGGCCCCCAAAAGCAGCAGCAGGGCTGCCTGCATCGACCGCCCGCGAACGAGCTGCAGCAAGGCCACCACGACGAAGAAGCCGGGCAGGGCATCGTAGCGACCGACCAGAAGAGGCCCCAGGCAGGCGGTGGCCAGCGCCGCTCGGAACAGAAAGGCCTGTTGTTCGGGCTGTTGTTCGGGCTGTTGTTCGGGCTGTTGTTTGGGCAGCGACGGCGGGCCGTGCGAGCGATCGCTGGGCGGGGTCAGTCGGCGCAGCACAAGCCACGCGGCATACAGCGATCCCAAGTGCAGGGCCGCCATCAGCATCGCAAAGCCGATGCGATAGCCGGCCAAGGTGTCGGTCAAAAGCCGCGGCAGCAACATGGCAGCCAGTGCGACCGGCGGAAGATCCGCGTCGATGCTGCGTGCCAGATGGATTTTGATGATATGAGCGACGGTCGATGGCCGTCAAGCTCGAGCGCATGGCGACGCGCGCCCTTGCCATGGCGCCCGCAGACCGGCGGCGGCGAGATCGGTGATCGGCCAGTCGAGCGGCCACGCGACTGTCGGAACGCTCGCTACTTGCCGATGCAGAAGCGACCGAAAATGTCGCCGAGCAGATCGTCGCTGCTGTAATCGCCGGTTATCGCACCGAGCGAGCGCTGCGCCAGACGCAGTTCCTCGGCGAGGAGCTCGAGTCGTGGCAGTTGTGCTTGCGCTCTTGCGACGTGCTCGCGGGTGCTGGCTAGCGCCTGCAGGTGGCGCTCACGGGCTATGAAGACGTCTTCGGCCGGTTGCCAGCCGATGACTCTCAGCAGTTCCTCGCGCAACAGCTCGAC
>JAYRFD010000763.1:0-11820 GCA_041908565.1 Polyangia bacterium
GCCTTGGCGGGAGCCGCAGCTTTCTGAGGCTGGGCAGCGACTTGCGTAGCGACCGTCGAGCCAAGGGAAAGTAGCGCTCCCACAACTAACATCCGCGAGCAAGTCATTGGGTTCTCCACACGGGCAGCCGCTGCGGCTGACGGTTTCTCTATCGGCTCATACTCCCCGAGCTTGCGCGCGCCATGCAAGCGCAGGAGCGATCTTGAAGTCTGACATGGCCGTTCCGCGACGGGAACGTACGGCTAGGCGCGGGCGTCTTTGTGGTTGCGTCCCCGGCGGCCCTTGGCGACCGCATAGTCCTCTAGGGACCCCAAGATGCGCTGGGTGTTGGGTCCGATCTCGCGCTTTTCGCCCGACGGCTTGGTCGCCGAAGTGGCGCTCGCCTCGCCATTGGCCTCGGGCTGCGAATCGCGCGAGGAATAGACGCCGTTGGCGTTCTGCCCGTGTGGACCGTGGCCGTTCTTCGTCGCCACACCGCTTGCCCCACGACGCGTCTCGCGCAGGCGCTTGATGCCACCGGCCAGGATTTCTGCAATCAGCGTGCGATAGTCCATGCCGGCTGCCGTCGCGATGAAGCACAGGTCGGAATAGTCGGGCGTCAGCCCCGGCAAAGGATTCAGCTCCAGCACGTAGACGTCGCCCTTTTCATTCATGCGCAGGTCGACGCGGCACACGTCGCGGCAGTCCAGCGCCTGAAAGGCGCGCAGCGCGGTGCGCTCTACATTGCGCAGGTCCGTCGAGTTCAGCTTGGCCGGGCACTGATAGAAGATGTGCTCGGTCCAGTTCTGCTTGACCTCGAAGTCATAGATCGGGCGCAGGTTGTCGCGATCTTTGAACAGGATCTCCATCGGCGGCAGCACGCGCGGCCGGCGGTCGCCCAGCAGGCCCACCGTGAACTCGCGACCGGTGATGTATTCCTCGATCAAGGCGGGCTGCTTGTAGCGATCGACTAGCTCGCGCACGACCTTGCGCAGCGTCGGTTCGTCATCGACGACGCACTTGCTGACGATGCCTTTGCTGGACCCTTCGGCGACCGGCTTGACGATCATCGGGAAGCGCAGCTTGGCCGACAGCTTTTCGCGCCCGGTGGTCATCACTTGGAATTCCGGCGTCAAGATGTCGTGCTGACGCAGCAAGCGCTTGGTCAGCGCCTTGTCCAAGGCCAAGGCCAGCGTCGCGGAATCGCTGCCGGTGTACGGAATGCCGCACAGCTCACACAGCGCGGGAACCTGCGCTTCGCGGTTTCGACCCGACAGGCCTTCGGCGATGTTGAAGACCAGCGAGACCTTGGACTCCATCAGCTTCGACGGCAGCTCTCGATTGGCTTCCAGCGGCACGACGATATGCCCCATCGATTCCAGGGCCGTCGTAATCGCTTCGATCGTCGTCGGCGAATCATATTCCGCATCGGCATCGCCATAGTTGCCCTGGCGCTTGACGTTGTACGTAAAGCCAATGCGCAGAGGCTCGGGCGGCTTGTTCTTGGGCTTGCTCTCGGCGTTGGGCAGAAGCTTCCAGCGCACGGCCGCACTGGCGACAATCGCCGCGATCGTCGCGTCGTAGTTCATGTGCTCGCGCTTGGCCGCTGCGAACAGGCCATTTTCCGGTTCCAGCGACGGCAGCGCGTTGACTTCCAAGAAGTAAATGCGACCGTCTTCGCCCAAGCGAAAGTCGACGCGAGCGACATCGCGCAGCCCCAAAATGCGAACGATGTTGTGCGACAGCGTCTGCAGGCGCACCAGCACATCGCGTGGCTGATGGGCCGGACAGCGCACTGACACCCGACCCGGTTCCAGGTTCTTCAGCCGATAATCCAGCAGGTTGTACTTGCTGCGCCCCGTCGGTGAAACGATGAATTCAACCGGGGACAGGATGCCTTCGTGCACGCGCCCGGTCGCCCCTTCGATGAAGGGGACCGTGACATCGACGCCGGGGATGAATTCTTCGATCAGGACGCCCTGCGGGTACTGTTCCAGCATGCGCTGCACGATGGTGCGCAAAGACCGCCAGTCCCTGGCCACCGATGCGTCGCTGATTCCCTTGGACGAGCCCTCGTAGTTGGGCTTGACGATGGCCGGGATCGGCACGCCAAGCGAGCCGCCCAGCACGCCTTCCAGCTTGGTCGCATCCGGCAGGTCGCGGATCGTGATCAGCCGCGCGGCCGGCGTGTCGATGCCGTGCGATCGCAGCACCTGTTTGGTCAGCCACTTGTCCAGCGTCAGCGTCAGCGTGTACGCGTCCGAACCGGTGTACGGATAGCCAAGCTCCTCGAACAGCGCCGGATAAAACGCCTCGCGCGAGCGACCGCGCTTGCCCTCGGCCGTGTTGAAGATCAGGTCGGGCGAAAACGCTTCCAAGCGAGCCGCCAGGTGCGAAGCCGGACCGCTCACTTCGATCTTCTGGACCTCGTTTCCGTCGCAGGCCAAAGCAGTCGCCACGGCTTCGATGGTCTCAGGCGTGTCGAACTCGGCCTCTTCCTCGGTATCGCTCAGGCGAAGGTTGTGAGTGAACGCAATCTTCATAGCGTTGCAAGCGCCTCCAGATACGTTTGCGAGGACAACATCCCAGACCATCCAGGATGCGGGGCCCAGACCGACACGGGGGAAGCCGACGAACACAGCACCGGCGCACAGCCAAGGGGCCGCAGCACAGCCGCAACTGTCTTGGCGTCAACCCATCGTGGCTCTGTGGATTTATCCGACGCATCCGGCGAGGATTCCGGCGCGTCCGAGTGCGAAGTCAAGGTGCGAGCGAACAGATGGCTACGGAGCATTCTGTGCAGGTAAGGTAAGCGCCAAAAGTTTCTCGCAATGGCGTACCCCGGTCAACGATTTGTCGGCTGGTTGGGCAAGATTTTCGCGAGGCTTCTGGGGCGGGATCCGCCGAGGCGGATAGGCGGGACGGCTTTGGACTAGTTCCGCAGCGGCTTGTTGTTCTGCAGCATGTACATCATGCGCTCGCGCGTCTTTTCCTCGCCGCATAGCTTCAGGAACTGCTCGCGTTCCAGATCCAGCAGGCGCTGTTCGGTCAGCTTGATCGTCGGTGATGTGTCACCGCCGGTGATGACGCGAGCCAGCGCGCTGCCCACCACCAAGTCATGCGGCAGGATCTGGTGGCCGTTTAGCATCATCTGCAGGCTGGACCGAATGTTGGCGTAGCCCGACGAACCCGGCAGACGCACCACGCGCTGACGCGGCGGACGATAGCCGGCCCGCAAAAGACCCAGCGCCGCCTGCTTGGCGTCGTAGATCAGGTGGTCGCGGTTCATGGTGATGCTGTCGCTTTCGCGCAGGAAGCCTGCCGCGCGCGCCTCTTCCGCCGACGTGGCCACCTTGGCCAAACCGATGGTTTGGAACACCTGCTTGATGGCTGGGAACGGATCGGCGTCTTCGGGCAGACCCGAAAGCGCACGACAGACCATCTCTTTGCAGCCGCCAGCGCCCGGCAGAAGACCGACGCCGACTTCGACCAGGCCCATGTAAAGCTCGGCATGGGCGCGCGTGATGTCGCTGTGCATCGTGACTTCGGCACCGCCGCCCAGCGTCAAGCTGAAGGGCGCCGTCACGACGGGAACCGGCCCGTACTTCAGCAGCATATTGGCCTGCTGGAAGTCGCCCGTGACCTGCTCGAGCATCTTCCAGTTGCCGCTGCTGGCCGCCATCACGATCAGCATCAGGTTGGCGCCGACCGAAAACGCCTCGACCGCTTCGTTGCCGATGACCAGTGCTCCGCCGTCGCGATCCGCGCGCTCGACGGCCTTTTTGATCATGGTGATGATGTCGGTGTCGACCGAGTTCATCTTGCTGCGGAACTCGACGCAGTAGACGCTGTCGCCCAGGTCCACCAGGCGCGCCCCGTCGTTGGATTCCAGGACGCCGCCGGCCGCCGCGCGCGCCGCCAGAGACAGCGCTCGCGGACTTTTCGGCAGGGTCTTTTCGCCGCCGGCCTTGACGTCGTAGACGCGCGTGTCGTCGCCGGTCTGCGCACCGTAAAACGACGTGCGCCCCGCGGCCAGCATGTCATAGACCCACTTGGCCGGCTTGATGCCGTCCTTTTCCATGCGCTCGACGGTGGCTTTGACGCCCAAGGCGTCCCACATCTCGAACGGGCCGGCTTCCCAGCCATAGCCCCAGCGCATGCCGCGATCGACCTGCGCCAAGTCATCGCAGATCACGGCGTCATTCTGGTTGCCATCTTCGGCGCTGCGCGGACCGATGCGGCGCGACGAATACGCAAACAAAAGAGCGGTCGCCTTCCACGCAATCTGCGCGGCGCGATCGCTGCCGGCCAGCACCGCGGCCATGCGCTCTTGCCAGGTCTCTTTGCCCTTGGCGGCGCCCAGCGATTCGAAGCGAGGCTTCTGCTGCGGGCGGTATTCCAGCGTGTTCAGATCCAGCGCCAGAATTCCGTCCTTGGTCTTCTGATAGAAGCCCTTGCCCGACTTGTCGCCGCGCAGGCCGGCGGCCACCATCTTGCGCAGCACCTCCGGCACTTTGAAGGTCTCGCGCATCTCGTCGGCAAGCAGGTTTTGATAGCAGTTTTCGCTGACGTCGATGACGGTGTCCAGACCCACCATGTCGGCGGTGCGGAACACGGCCGACTTGGGACGACCCAGCGGCGGACCGAAGATGGCGTCGATCTCTTCGACGGTGAAGCCGCCCTGCACGGCCATGTCGATCAGGCCCATCATGCCCAGCACGCCGATGCGGTTGGCGACGAAGTTCACCGTGTCGTGACCGAACACGATGCCCTTGCCCAAGGCCGTCTCACCGAAGTTGGCCAGGTCGGAAAGGACGCCCGGATCGGTCTCTTCCCCGGCGATTAGCTCAAGCAAGCGCATGTAGCGCACGGGGTTGAAGAAGTGCGTGACCAGGAAGCGCTTGCGCATGCTCTCGCCGCGGCCGGCCATCAGCTTGCTGATCGGCAGGCCCGATGTGTTGCTGGCGACGATGGTCTGCGGACCCAAAAGCGGCTCCAAGCGGCTGTACAGCGCGCGCTTGACCTCGATGTCCTCGCGCACGGCTTCGATGATCAGGTCGCAGGAACCGGCCGCAGCCAGGTCATCGGTCAGGTTGCCGACCGAGATACGCTCCAGATCGCGAGGCAGGAACAGGGCAGCAGGCTTGCTTTTCTGCAGCTTTTCCAGCGCCGACAGCGCGAACCGATTGCGATTCCGCTTGTCGGCTGCACCGGGGTCGCCTTCCTTCAGGTCCGGCGGGACGATGTCCAAAAGCAGCACGTCCAGACCGGCGCCCGCCATGTGCGCCGCAATGCCCGAACCCATCACGCCGGCGCCGAGCACGGCCACGCGACGAAACCGGCGATCTCGCTTTTCACTGTGCATGAGAACTTTCTCCAGGTCTCTAAAGCTGTGGCGGGCAGTCTATCACCTTCGCCCGCGGCGGTGAGCCAGGAAGTCTGCCGGGCTGCGATCGGACCATTTTCGCAGTCCGCAGAGCCGCCATCCGCTCGCGCTGCCGCGATAAGATGGAAGGCTGCTAGGGGGGAAAATGGCGACTTGGAAGCGCTCTGGTGCAAGGTCTTTTCGTCACGTCTCGTGCGGCTGCATGGTGGCCTTGTGGCTCGGCGCAAGCTGCGGCTCGTCCGAGCCCGGCGGCACCGACCCAGGGCTGCCGCCCAGCCCGCTGCCCAGCACGCTGCCTGTGGCCGGCAACCCGGATGGCACCTGCGCCGTCCCGACCGAAGCCCAGGCCGAAGACACCCGCAACCCGACCACGGTCGTCGGCAGCGGCACGCCGGATAGCTGCACATCCGACGCGGTGGTCAGCGCCGTCGCCAAGGGCGGCATCATCACCTTCAACTGCGGCCCCGATCCAGTGACCATCACGCTGTCGCAGACCGCCAAGATCTTCAACGACAAGGGACCCAAGATCGTCATCGACGGTGGCGGCAAGGTGACGCTAAGCGGCGGCGGCAAGGTTCGCATCCTGTATCAGAACACCTGCGACCAAGCGCAGAAGTGGACGACCAGCCACTGCAACGATCAAGACCACCCGCTTCTGACCGTGCAGAACCTGACATTTGTCGACGGAAATGCCAAGGGACTCGACCCCGGTGGCGGCGGCGCGATCTTTGTGCGGGGTGGGCGACTGAAGGTTGTCAACTCGCGCTTCTTTCGCAACACCGTCGACGATACCGGCCCCGATGTCGGCGGAGCAGCCATCCGCGCCTTCGATCAGTCGATGGACTTGCCGCTGTATGTCGTAAAGAGCACCTTCGGGGGCGAAGGCGGCCTGGGCAACGTCGGCTCCAACGGCGGCGGACTTTCGAGCATCGGCGTTTCGTATACGGTGCTCAACAGCCTGTTCGTCGCGAACTCGGCGATTGGCAACGGCGCCAATCCACCCAAGTCCGGCACACCGGGAGGCGGCAGTGGCGGCGCCATCTACTGCGATGGCAACACGTTCACGCTGAACCTTTGCGGCGTAAAGATGACTGGCAACACGGCCAAAGAAGGCGGCGGCGCCATCTTCTTCGTCAGCAACAACCGCACCGGCTCGCTTGTCATCAAGGACTCGGTGTTAAGCGGCAACCCCAGCATGGGCTTCGAGACCCCCGGCTACAAAGGCATCTTCGTTTTGGCCAACGGCACGCCGCAGATCACCAACTCGACTCTTAATTAACCACGCGCAGCGACGACACGCCGCACGGTCCGCGGCCGTCGGCGAAGCTGCGATATCCTGCGATCATGGTCGAAGCACTGTTGGCGTTTGATGGCACGGGTGCCGCCAAGGCTCGACTTGCGCAGGGGATCGAGGCGTATCAAGCGGCGGTCCTGGCATCGCGCGGCCGCGGCGATCGAGATCTGCTGCTGCGCGCGGAAGCCGATGTCAAAGCGGCGCCAAACGACTGCTTCGTCGAAGATGCGCAGGGCAACGTCACCCTGTATGCCGCAGGTCAGCGGTATCACGCCGGTCGCTTCGAGGTCCTGCCGCTGCGCACGCTAAAAGAGCGGGCCCGTCATGCGCGCGATCGCAACCGTACACGTCCTGCCCGCGTGCGCCTGTTCGTCTGCGATGGCGCCGGAACCGGCACCGACATCGGCGCGCTGCAGGCCTTTTGTCCGCCGGGCTGCTTGTTCCAGGTGGCGTCCCAGTTCAACTGTCTGGAAGCGCCAGGCGCCTTTATCACCGATGTCGCCGACTACCTGCATGATCCGACGCAGGGTCCGCGCGCGTCGGTGTCGGCGTTTCCCGGCACGCTGCTGCGTCACTATGGCGCGCCCGGTGCCGAGCCCGATGGACCGCGCTTCGTGCAAACAACCGACGGAGCCCAGCTGAACTTGCTGTCAGCCGCCTGCGGCCCGGATCTGGCCAGCGTGCACAGCGGGTATCTGCGCCCCGTTGATGTGCACAATCCGGCCGCGTTCGCCGCGGCTCTTGAAGATCGCTTTGACGATCTGGCGATTGGCTTCCACAACGATGTGCAAGTGGTCCTGGGCTGTGACTGGGACGGCGGTGTCGAGGGAGCCCCTCATCATCGCATCGCGCAGGTCTTCACATCTGCCATGGCCGCCGGCATGTACGGCGACATCCACGGCGAAGACGCAGACATCCAGCGCATCTTGTGGACGCTGCAGCGAACCGCCTACCTGGGCACGCTGCTGGCGGCGGCCGCGCACGGCAAGGACGTGGCGGTGCTGACCTTGATCGGCGGCGGAGTGTTCGGCAACCCCATCCCGCTGATCTGGCAGGCCATAAAGTGGGCGATCGACGCAGTTGCGGCCTTTGTGCACCGCGACCTGACCGTCGTCGTCAATGGACGCAACCTGGGCGAGCATGTGGCACCGACGACGCTTGCCGCTTCTGCCCAGGCTCGCGGCGGCCTGCTTTTGCGCATCACCCAAAGCGGCGTCACTTTGGGCTAGCCGACGGCCTGCGACACCGCCGCCTGCTCGTTCACGCAGCCAGACAGCGTCTGGTGGCCATGGTTTGCAATCTTCGCGCCCTGTCTACTCGCGGCCTACTCACGGCGTTGACTTCCACAGCGCCGCCGCATGATTGAGAGACTGTGCCCATCTTCCATGCGGTGGTAGAGACGCCCCGCACAGGGCAAGGAGCAGAGCATGAGCATCTCTGGCGCTGACTATCGCAAGTGCATCGAGCTGTCTGAACGTGTGACTTGGAAGCTTGACGAAGTGGTTCCGCGCAACAGCACGCTGGATTTCTCGAAGTCAGTTATGCCCAGCGCGATGTTCTTCGGACACGACCTCTCGTTCCTGAATCCGAAAGAGAAGCGCACACGGAACCAGATCTTCAGCAACTCCTATCGCTATCTGTTCTATTTCGTCGAGGCACACCGTACGCAGGCTCACTAGGTCGACGCGATGCGCGACAACGACGAGATCGAGCCGCTGTTTGCGGCGCTGTTCAAGTACCACTGGGTGGAAGAAGCACAGCACGCCAAGCTCGACGCGTTGGAGCTACAGAAGCTGCGTCCCGACGCGAGCGAAGAGCAGGTGCAGAAGGCCATTGATGACTACTTCGACATCATCACGGCATTCGCGGGCCTGCTGGCCGCACAGGCCAAGCTCGACATCGGAAGCTTTGAACGCGCTCTGCAGCGCACCTTCAGTGAAGAAGAACGCACCGCGATCGAGAACGCACAGCGACGAGCCTATCCGCGAGCGTTTCTGTACGACGGACTGGTCAACAGCCAGTTCCTCGAGTTTGTGGGCCCCCTCTTTCCCGCCGCACTGGAGCGAGCCAAGCAGTGCAGCACTCTTTACGCATAGCGAGGCGCCGGAATGTCGAACCCTCCCATGCTTACGACGGTGAACGCAATGACTGAGTCGGCATTTTCACGACGGATCAAAGCAGTTGGCCGCGACAAGGGACTGCGAATTGGGGGCGAAGCACTAAGTGGGATCGGTCTGAAAGAACTACAGACGCCCAACGATCTGCTGCGCTTCGCGAACTACCTGATCAACCAGGGCGGAGCGACGGCCTTTGTGGGCAGCGCGCTCAAGGTCTCGGCCCTGCTGCGTGGCGCTGTCGAGTCCAAAAGCGACGCCGCGTAACCAGTCCGCCTGATACAACGCCGCGAGTGGCCACCCCACGAACGGCTCCGTTTCGACGGCGACCCGCGCGATCACACGCCGCAGCGCGCCTGCGCTGCACTGCCTCTGCCCGCACTGCCTCTGCCCGCGATTGAGCAGTCGGCAAACGACGCCCGCTCCCCCGCTACGTCCGCCTTCCTATTCCGTCGGATCGATGGCGTGCAAGTGCTCGCGCACGCGATCCAGATGGCTGACGTCGTGCTGGCTGTGCAGCAAGGCCAGCGCCGCATCGTGCAGTAGCTGTCGCGTGGCCGCATCGCTCTCATCGCGCTCTGCCGTCGAAATCGCGTCGTAGGCCGACGTGCGATCCGGCTGCTCTGCCACCGCTTCCACCAAGTTCAGCAGCCGAACTTTTTCACCCTGTCGCATCACGATCCCCCCTGTTGTTGGTCTTCCCATTGTATCGACGCGCAAGACAAACAGAGACGACAACATCGCGGGCCCATACATTGCTTGCGATCAGGTCGCGGCAGCCACGACACGGTACCCGGCCGTCCGGCCCCTCGCCTGGCCCATTCCCCAAGCGATCCATCCCCGAAAGCGCGCCCGGCAGGAATCGAACCTGCGACCCTCGGCTTAGAAGGCCGATGCTCTATCCGACTGAGCTACGAGCGCAGCGAGCGAGAGACTGTACCAAAAGGGCGGAACGCGGTGAACTTTTCACTGCGCGGCGGGTCTGTGTGGGGCGTGCCGTGGACCTGTGCACGCGGCTTTTCCCTTTGCAGGCGAGGTGGTACAACCAAATTCGTGACCGAATGCAGCCACTGCCGTAAGCGCTATGACAATGGAGTGCGCTTCTGCCCCGTCGACGGCTATGCCGTGGTGCCGGTGGCTGAGCCTCTTTTGGGCCGCACGCTGATGGGTCAGTTCCAGATCCAGTCGGTGTGCGGTCACGGCGCGACGGGGACCGTCTATCGCGCCATGCAGGTGGGCATGGACCGCGAAGTGGCAGTGAAGCTTCTGCGCGCCGACCTGCTGAAAGATGCCGACGTCATCAAGCGCTTCGTGCGCGAGGCTCGGGCTGGTGCGCGGCTGAATCACCCCAACATCGCGACCGTGCACATGGTCGGCCAGACCGACGAGTGAATTCCCTTCTTGGTCATGGAATACGTCGAAGGCGTCCCGCTGTCAGCCCTTCTGGGCGTGGGCAAGCCCCTGCCGCTGCGCCGCATCGTGCACATCGGATCGCAGATCGCATCAGCCCTGGCGGAAGCGCACGGGCAAGGCATCGTCCACCGCGACCTGAAGCCAGAAAACATCCTGCTGTCCGAAAAGCGCGGCGAATCAGACGTCGTCAAGGTCGTCGACTTCGGCATCGCCAAGATGGTGGCGCACGCGGCGCCGGGCGAAGACCCGATCTCGCGCATGGGGACGGTGTTTGGCACGCCCCACTACATCGCGCCCGAGCAAGCATCGGGGCAGCCGGTCGACGGTCGCGCCGATATCTATTCGCTGGGCTGCATCTTGTTTCAGATGGCGACGGGCAAGGTGCCCTTCGACGGACAGCAGGGGCTGCAGGTACTGCTGCGGCAGGTCCGCGATCCGGTGCCCGACCCACGCAGCTTGAACCCGCGGCTGTCTCCGGCTTTGGGATCGCTGATCTTGCAGATGCTGTCCAAGGATCCGGCGGGTCGCCCACAGTCGGCGGCTCTGTTGAGCACAGCGCTTAAAGCGCTGGACGAAGAGCCCGGCGAAAGCGGGCCAGCCCTGACGACACCCGCCAAGAGCGGCGGACCGGCCGCGCGGGCTTCGGGTCGACCGCGTCCTGCCGCCGACCGCAGTGCCGACGCCGAAGAAGCGGACTGGTTCCATCGCGAAGCCGAAGACGCCGACCGCCGCGACGATAAAGACACGAACGACGAAGGCAGTGCACGACGCAGCCGCAGCAAAAGCAAACACGACGCCGACGATCCATCGCCCCCGCGCAGCAAGCGAGATCGCGACGCTCCATCGGTCGACCGCGGTCCCGCGCTTCGTGGCGGCAAGACCCCCGACGACAGCGACGACGACAGCGACGACAACGACCGGAACGACAACAGATACGACGACAACGACGGCGACGAGGCTGAAGCCCGCGATCGGGGACGCCGACCCGGCTCGCCAGGACCGCGCAGCGGACGAGCAAGCAGCGGACGGGCCGCCTCGGCTCGCCCGGTTTCTGCCCGCGTCAGCGGCAATCGCAGCGACGGGGCAGCCGATTCGGCTGAGTACAGCGACGAACGAACCCTGCCTTTCTGGCAACAGCACTGGAAGCAGCTTGTCGGCATCGGCGGGGCCATCCTGCTGGGCCTCACTGCGGGGCTGCTTTATGCCTATTTGCGCGCGCAGACGCCGCCTGCCACCACGGTGCCTACCGTTCCGCCAGTGCCGACCTTGCCACCGACGGCAGCCCCGGGTGCGCAGCGACCGGCAGGCCCAGGCTCTGCACGTCCCACCCCCCGTCCGCTGATTGGCAGTCCGACCGGCCCAGCCGCAACACCGACGATCAAGGCCCCCGACGGCAAGTCCCCGATGCCGACCGGCCCAGCCGCGGCCCCCGCCGCACCGACTGCAGCACCTGCCCCAGCGACAAGTCCGACTGGCGTCACACCACAGACCGGAACAACGCCACCGAGCCCTGCGCCCGCCGCGGTCGCCCCCGCTGCACCGACCACTGTTCCTGCGGCGCCGATGGCAAGTGCTTCGCCTGCGCCGGCCCCTGCGCCGGCAACGCCACCACCTGCCGAGTCCAAGCCCGACAC
>JAYRFD010000764.1:0-2498 GCA_041908565.1 Polyangia bacterium
GACTTCCAGAAACTGATGGACTACATCGCCATCCGCAACTGGGCCGAGACCTGGGATGACGTCTTCCACAACTTCTTCCCATATCGCCGCGCCACCGACGGAAAGTGGGTGATGATTCCGCAGGACAAGGACCTGGAATTTGGCGAGTTCTATGGCTGGCAAGGCGGCAAGTCGTTCTTCATCGGCGAAGAAGGAAACATGGACAACCGCCTGGGCTGGCACGTGTGGAAGGACGCATTCTTCAAGGCCTTCCGTCCAGAGCTCATTGCGCGTGTGCAGGAGCTATCGACCACCGGCGTACTGAACGCCACGTCGTTCCGTGCCAAGGTGGATGAAGCGGCAGCGACGTTCAGCCTGCCCGACTTCACCGCATCACCCGCCGCCAGCGTCTGCAACTTCAACGCAGAAGTGACCAACATGCGAACCTTCGGCGTGTGCCGAAGCCGCGACCTCAGCGATGGCGTTGATCCCGCGTCATGCCCAGCGGCCAGCTGTGGATTGAAGGGCGACTATTACTCGACCAGTGCAGCCGACATGACGCGTAGCTTTGCCACGGCGACGCTGCGCATGACGCGCACCGACCCGATCATCAGCATCAACTTCGGCACCGGCAGTCCGGGTGGAACCGTGCCGGTTGATGGCTTTCAGGTTCGCTGGACCGGCACGATCGTGCCCAAGTACACCGAAGCCTATACGTTCTATACGCAGACCGATGACGGCGTGCGCCTGTGGATCAACGGCATGCCGCTTATCGACAAGTGGGTGGTGCAGGGCAACACAGAATGGAGCGGCACGATCAACCTGACGGCCGGCCAGCCAGCCACCATCACCCTGGAGTACTTCGATGCGACGGGCAGTGCCAGCGCGCGATTGCTGTGGTCTAGCCCGACGCAGTGCAAAGAGACGATCCCGCGGTCCCGCCTGCGCCCGATGTAGACCGCAGGGACTCAATCGCTTATTCCGCTTATCCCGAACGAGGAGCAATGGATCATGGCTCAGCATTTGCGGTCCTTCAGTGCATCTGTTCATTCGGACGATGAATCACGCGCTGCGCAACCGCCCGCTCGCCGCGGACTGCACACGCTGCTGGCGTGTCTGCTGCTGGCAAGCGCCGCGTGCAACAGCGGATCTCCCGGTGGCAACGACATCATCGACATGGCCGGCCCCATGTACGAATACAAGCTGGCCACCATCAACCAGATCGATCTCGATCCGGGGAACGGTCCCTTCGGCAATGCACAGCGCGTGCAGCTCGATCGCGTGGTCGCAGTGACCAAGGTTGACAGGTACGTCAACTCGTCGAACCAGCAGTGTCGGTACCAGATCTGGGTGCAGGATCCAGCGTGCACGACGCCCCCGTGCGGACTGGTGCTGAAGGTGATTGGGCCGATGGCCCCCAGCCCCGCGTCGACGGGAAAAGACTGCCCGTCGGCTGCCAGCAGCGGCACCCTGCTGAACACCATCGGCAAGGGCGACAACGTACGCGTGCGCGGCAAGCTGATCTTTGAAGTCGACAGCACGCAGCCGATGACCGTGGTCGAACACCAGCTGTTCGTCGAGCAGCTAGAAATCCTGACGCCCGACGCCACGATCACGCCGATGCCCTTCAACGACTCTGCGATCTACAGCCAGTTCGTCACCCACTTGGGCAAGACATGGAACACGTACGAAGGCATGTCGATCACGCTGGCTCCGTCGGTGGGGACGCTGACCGTCAACGCTTTTGACAGCAGCGGCTTCCGCACCAGCCCGGGCAACACGACGTGGGGCGACACCTTTGACGATGACTATTACCCGTCGGGCGCCGCCACCTTCCCGACCTTGAACTCGATGTGGAAATCGATCTCGGGCGTTGTGTCCACTCGTCATGGCGGAGAGCTGATGCCAACGCGCAACAAGGACTTCGTCCCCTAGCATGCTTCCCGCAATATCCGAACCGCTTGCGCGGCTTTTGACCGCTTGTCAGTCGCTGGGCGACAGCCCGTCGTTGGGACATGCCGGGGAAGCGGGCTCCCTTTCTGCTTGGCTGTCGCAGACACCGATCCAGCACCTGCCGCTGCATGAAGCGTCCATTCGTCATCGCTTGCGCCAGGGTTGGCACTATGGCGATCCGAGGTCGTTCGACGACTGGCAGCGTCAAGCCTTGCGTCAAGACATCGCGTCGCTCGATGCGCTGCCCACCGATTCTCTGCTGCTTGCCCTGGCCAGTTTTCACGGCAGTGGTCGGATTCGCGAAGTCTCTGTGCGGCGTTTGCAGCAGTGCGACGATGGCAGCGAGCTTCCCTTCCTGCTGCTGCGCTGCAACGACTGGGTCAAGCCGGTAGCCACGCTGGCCCAGGCTGCGCTGCGACAGCGGCTGCAGCCCCGCAGTGCCGCGGCCCTGTTGCGCTGCTTGCCGCTTCTCGAATCGCTGCGGAAGGCGCGCCGCAACGACTTGGCGGTCTTGCTGCGCGACATTCGTCTGCTGCTGAAGCAGCCGTCCTGCGCAGAAGCGGTGC
>JAYRFD010000765.1:0-5754 GCA_041908565.1 Polyangia bacterium
CGTGACTGCCACACCGACGGGAACAAGCCCTCGCTGGGCCCAGCCCTTGGTTCCGGTTTGCACGAAGTGGCGGACTGGGATCGTCGCGGCCGCCCCACGAACGCCCGGAGCGGCCTGGCCCTGCTCCTGCTGGATCAGCCCATCCAGCCGCTCGACAAGCTGCTGCATCGTCGGGCGCTCGCCGGCTTCTTTCGCCAGCGCCTGTCGCACCAGCGCCTGCAGATCCGACGGAACATGCGCCGGCAGGGACGGCGGTTCTTTGATCAAGTGCTGGCGCAGGATGCCGCCGGTCGATTCAGAAACGAAGGGCGCTTCGCCGGCCAGCAGCTCGAACAAGATCACGCCAAAGGCATACACATCCAGGCGGTCCGTCGGTGTGCTTTGCCCTTCGATCTGCTCAGGCGCCATATACGTCGGCGTGCCCAGCGATACGCCCGTGGTCGTGTTGCGCGTGCCACCCTCGGCTTGGTCCAGCTTGGCGATGCCAAAGTCGAGGATCTTGGCGCGCTCTCCCGTGGGCGTATCGGGATCCTTAACCAACATAATGTTGTCGGGCTTCAGGTCGCGGTGGATGATCCCGCGCGCATGCACGGCGGCCAGCGCCGACGCCACTTGCCGGGCAATCTGCAGGACATCCATGACCGGCATGCCGACGCGATGCTGTCCCGTCGGGTCCGATCGCTTGGTGCGGACGCGATCAAAGCGCGTCCACAGCGACTCGCCCTCCAGGAACTCCATGACGATGCACAGGGTTCCTTCGGGCGTGCGCGTGTAGTCATAGACTTTGATCAGGCCGGGGTGGCCGACCATGCTGACCAGGCGAGCCTCGTCGACAAAACGCTGAACGAACTTGGGCTCTTTCGACAGGTGCGGGTGCAGGATCTTAAGTGCGGCGCGCTGGCCGATGTCGCTGTGCACGCCTTCGAACACTGCCCCCATTCCGCCTTCGCCCAGCTTGCGCAGCACGTGGTACTTGCCAATGTACGTGCCGATAAGCGGGCTTGGACCGTTGGGGTCTGACCGAGGCGGGACTGCGTCGTTGCCCGGGGTGCGCCGTCGCTTGCGCTCGTTGTCTGGGGTCGAGCGGCGCTTCGATCCGAGGGGAAGGCCACTTTCTTCTGCGGCAACCGACTCAGGTGTTGTCATGGATGCACTCGGCGTCCGGGCGCCCTCCGATGGCAGCCGCAGCACGGCTGGTCGACCTGGCGGCAGACGCAATCTGCACAGTGAAAAAGAGCCTCCGATATTGTATCGAGCTTGGTCTCCTCGATGTTGTACAATCGCGAGCGGAGCGCCTTTTACCGTTCCGCCCATCTATGCACGCTCCCACAAAGAGCAATTTCGTCGGGTCGTTGATCGGCCGCTACCGCGTGACGCGGGCCATTGGTCATGGCGGAATCGGCGCTGTCTATGAGGCCGTTCAGGAAGCGATTGGCTATCGCGCCGCCGTCAAGATCTTAGGCGCGCAGCTCGCCACCGATCCTCGACAGAAGCAGTACGTCGATCGCTTCTTGGATGAAGCGCGCGCCGTCAACCTGATCAACCATCCGGGTGTCGTACGCGTCTTCGACTTCGGCGAGACAGACGATCACATCGTCTACATCTTGATGGAGTATCTCGACGGTCAGACGCTGTCGAGTCGCCTGGCCGATGGAGCAGCCGGCAAGGGCAAGAAGCTGTCGGTGCTGCAGGCCATGCGCCTGGTGCGTCAGGTGGCTGCGGCGATGGCGCAGGCCCACGAAAAGTCGGTGATCCATCGCGATCTGAAGCCCGAAAACATCATCCTGGTCACGGATGGCGACGTGCCTGGTGGCGAGCGCGTCAAGATCCTGGACTTCGGGCTGGCGCGCTTCTTGGATTCGCCCGAGCGTCGAACGACCGCTGGTGTTGCCTTGGGCACGCCGATGTACATGTCGCCAGAGCAGTGCTACGGCGGCGATCTCGACGGAAAAAGCGACGTGTATTCGCTTGGGGCCATCGCCTTCGAGCTGCTCTGCGGGCAGCCGCCCTTCAACGATCCCAAGCCCGCTCGCTTGATGACCAAGCACGTCAACGAGGCGCCGCCGCAGATCAAAAGCTTGAACCCGGCGCTGCCCGATGAAGTGGCAGAGCTAGTGCATCAGCTGCTGATCAAGCAGGCGCCGCAGCGTCCCGACATGCGTCAGCTGGTGGCGCGCATCGATCAGCTGGAACAGGCGGGCAAGCTGCCCAGCGGCGAGCTAGCGACAGAAAAACGACCTGTGCTGTCCGCCAAAGAAGTGTATGCGCCCACGATGGCGGTTGGTTCTTTGGGCAAGCCCGGGAAGTCCAAGCTGGGCAGCCTTCTGGAACAGCGACCGGCGGTCCCCTGGCTGGTGGCTCCGCTGGCGCTGGGCCTGCTGCTGGGGGTGGGTCTTGCGGCCCTAGCACTTGCGCAGCGCACGCCCCCCAAGGTCGACTGTCCACCCGTCACTACGCCAGCTGACGCCGCGGGCAAGTCAGCCACCAACGACAGCCACGCCGCGGACCCCGCCAAGGACAAGACCCCGCCCGCCGATCCCGACCCCGCCCTGAAGAAAGGCGGCGATACCGCTCCGCCGACTGCTCCCACCAAAGGCAAGGGCAAGCCGACCAAGGCCAAGCCCGCCAAGAAACCCAAGTAGCATTCCTCGACGCGCTTTGGCCTTCGCCTACGCGGCTCTTTCCGTGCCTGCTCGCCATGCTCAACGCGATTGCCCATGTTCGGGTCGGCGCGTCCGATTTGGCGCCGCACAGCCGCAAATTGCTGGCGATGCGACGTTGTTGGTAGGGTAAGAGGATGGCTGTGCAGCGAGACCCGGGATCCCGCCTCAGCAGGCTCCGGCTGCGCGAGCGGCGGTGGGTCCTGGCTGCCGTGATCTCGTTGTTGCTGCACCTTGTCGGCGGACCGTCTGCGCTGCAGCGCATCCTGCACCCGCCAACGCAAGATCTGGACGTCACGTATGTCTCGCTTGACGACAGTGGCGACCCATCCACGGCGCCGAGCACCACCGAATCGCCCGCGCCGATTGTGGAAGAGGAGGAAAAGCCTCCCGAGCCCGATCGTCGCAAGCCCAAGGAAAAAGAGCCGGAAAAGAAGCCAGATCCGACGCCGCCCAAGCCGCTGGATGTGGTTCCTTTGCCGAACCTGCCCATGGTCGATCAAGACCAGTTTCCCGACGAGGCAGACAACCCAGAAGGGCGCTTCTTTGCCCAGAACAACCACCGCGCGGCAGAGGACGTACAGGCCAAGGATCGCTCGCTGGAAAAAGCCGCGCCGCCGCCGCCGCCCGACGTGAACACGCCGCAGAATCCCATGCTACCGCCGGCGCCCGAAACCCAAGCCGCGATGGCGGCGGCTCCTCCCCCGGAAGCGCAGCGGCCCGAGCCAAGTCCAGGTCGACGCGATGCTCCCCTGGCGATGCGCGGTGCGCCGGGTGAACAGGTCGGCGAAGCGCTGCCCATGGAGCCGGGTGGCACGACGGTGGTGGCCGGCACGCAGCCAAGCCCCGCCGGTCGCGCCGGTGGACCGCAGAGCGGACCCAGTCAGCTGGATCTGTCGCATCAGCAGTACGACGACATCGTCGGGCGGGATCGCGCGCAGAAAGAACGCCGTGATGGAGCGCTGGCCGAAGTGGCGCGGGTGCCCAATCGCTGGGATCGACTGCTGGAAAAACAGAACGCCATCCGCAGCGCGCTGGAGAACTTCATCCCCAGTGTTCGCGTCGGAAATCAGAGCGAGCTAGGGACGCGCAAGCACCCCTTCGCGGGCTTCATCACCGCGATGCATCGGCAGATCCATCACTACTGGGGCGATGGCTTTTTGGCGGATATCGATCGAAAGACGGGCGCTGATGCGTATCCCAGCACGCTGGAAACCGCGATCGAAATTACCGTGCGTGGCGACGGAAGCGTGGCGAAGACGGTGTGGACCAAGAACTCGGGATCGCTGCCGTTTGACACCGCGGCGCTGGATGCGGTGCTAAGCGCGGCGCCGTTTCCGGCCCCACCCGATGTCATCAAAAGCCGCGACGGCAACGTGGTTCTGACCTGGCACTTTCATCGCGATGAGCGCCAGTGCCACCCCAACTACGTCGACATGCACATCCTGACCACGCCGCCCAAGGTGACGGCTCCGCTGGCGGGTCGAACGGGAACGACGCCGGAAAAGCCGGCGGAAGGTGGGCGCCTGCGCTTGACGCCAAGTGGCTCGTCCGGTCTGGCGGCGGGCATGGCACCGCCGACTGCTGCGGCGGGCGTGGCCCAGGCGATCAACGATGTTGTTCGTGGGGCCGCGGGGACCGGAAGCAAGAAAAAGACCGAGGATGCCACCGTGCCAAGCGCTGCGCGCGAGGTGGCCGAGCGCTGGCTGAGCGCGTTTCAAAAGGGCGATGTCGGCTGGCTAAGCGGGGTCAGCGGTCTGCCGTTTACCGCCGGGGGCAAGCAGGTCGCCGACGATGGCGCGGCGCTGCGGGCCTTTTATCGCGAGCTTCTTTCAGAAGAGTCCGGCAAGAGCCAAGGCCTGCGCATGTACACCGCGACGCAGATCCGTACGCGACTGGGTCGCATGCCAGCGGGCGCCGACGAGCCCGACATGGCCTTCGCCTACATCGATCTGCGCGGCGAAGACATCTTGCTGCTGCTGGCGCCGACCGATCGCGGCTGGAGCATCGTCGGCCTAAACCGCGAATAGAAGCGGGGCTTTCCTGGCTGGTCTCCGACGGGGGCGCGGCGTGATAAGCTCGGCCGAGGAAGGCCATCGTGCAGAATCCCCGCCGCTTTTGTGCTTTGAACCCGGCGCGCGACACCGGATCGCAGGTCAGGGAACCCTGGCTGGGCGGCGGTGTCTACGTCGCTATGGGCAAGCGACTGCGTGGGCGATTCGCGATGGCGGCTATCGGCCTTGGCTGCGCGCTGGGGGCGCTGGCTGGTCCCGTGTCGAACGCGCGTGCTGCCCTGCCGCTGCGTGGACGCGGGCCGGCGACGATGCCGGTGCAGCCGACCGCCGTCAGCAGCTATCAAGTGCCACCAGCTGCTGTGGTGCCGCCGCCGTTTACCATCACGCCGCCGCCGCTGCAGATTCCGCCGCCCGATGCCAATACCAACGGCAACTACAGCTTAAGCCGCGATGTCATTCGTCGCGTGGTCTGGGTCCACATCAACCAGATCAAGTTTTGCTACCAGCAGGCCTTGGTGAAGCAGCCGATGCTGGCGGGGCGCTTGACGGCCGTGTTTCAGATCGACCCGCAAGGGCACGTGCAAAGCCTGGCCCTGCGCGATAGCGAGCTACCTCCGCTGCTGTTGCCCGGACCGGGATCGGCGCCGCCGGTGGTGGCCAGGCCGCTGCCGCTGTCGCAGGCTCCGCAGCTTCTGTCGTGCGTCGGGGACGCCATGCGCATCTGGGACTTTCCTCCGACGCCGTATTACAGTGGGATGACAGAGATTACGTATCCGTTTGTGCTGAAGCCGCGGATTCCCGATCCGCCGCCGGGCATCCAGGTGTCGGACGATGAGCTAACGGCGCTGGGCATTCAGCGTGACCCAGAGCCGCCCTCGGTAGACATCTTGTTCTGACGGTCTCTTCCGTCGCTGCGGCACACCTGCGGACGCGTCTGCAGTCGGTTCGGATCGGCGGGTGGCAGTCGCCGTTGGGAAGCGCTATTCGCTGGCCACGCTTCTGTGTATTCTGCCGACAGCGTGCTCCTCGAGATCAACCCGCAGCATCCTGAGCCCCGCAAGATCCAGCGTGCCGTCGCC
>JAYRFD010000766.1:0-9732 GCA_041908565.1 Polyangia bacterium
CCAGGATCTGTTCCAAGCGGATGACGACCTGCGCCATGCTGGGACGCTCTTTGGGTCCCTTGGCCAGCATCTCGTGGACCAGTGTGCAGACGTCTTCCGGCAGGTCCGGCACGATGGAGCGCAGCGGCGGCGGCGGCTCCATGATGTGCTTGGTCATGATGACGCAGGCTGCCGGTGCTTCGAACGGCAGCCGCCCACAGACAAGCTGGTACATGATGACGCCCAGCGCATAGACGTCGATGCGATCGTCGATCTGTTCGGCGCCGCTGCACTGCTCTGGCGACATATAGACCGGCGTTCCCAGCAGCTTGCCCACCGTCGTCAGATGGCGTTCGGCATCCCCCTCGGCGTTCTGCAGATCTGGGCTGCCAAAAAATTTGGCGATGCCGAAGTCCAGGACCTTGACGCGCTCTCCGCCGGGGGCTTCTTGATCGGGGACCAGATACAGGTTGCCGGGCTTCAGATCGCGGTGCGCGATGGCCTTTTCGTGCACGGCTTCAAGCGCTGATCCAATCTGTCGCGAGATGCGCAGCGCTTCGTGAAGTGGCATGCGCTCGCCGTTTTTCTTCAGGCGGCTCAGGCGTTCTTGCAGCGACTCGCCCTGCAAGAATTCCATGCTGATGTACGCGGTGCCGTTTTCCAGAACGCCGTGGTCAAAGACGCGCACCAAGCCGGGGTGCTGGACGATGTTGACGGCGCGGGCTTCGTCGAAGAAACGCGCGGTGTGGCGTGCATCCGATGATAGTTCTTCGTTCAGCGTCTTGATGGCGATGTGCTGGCCAATCGACTCGTGAACGGCTTCATAGACAGCGCCCATGCCGCCGCGGCCGATCTCGCGCAGCACGCGGTATTTTCCGACGCGCTGGCCAACCAAGCTTTGGCTCATTCCTGCGGCGCTGCTGGGGATCGAGACCGGCGCGTCGCCCGCGGATGAGCCGTGCGTCTGCGTCGCGCTCATCGATTCCAGCGCATCCGGTGCCAGCGACGAAGACATTGCGGGTCCCTCCCCCGAAGGAACAGAAGAAACGAACGGAGACTTCTATTATGCGCCGAAGGGGACGGGCGGTGTGTCCAATTGCAGGGGAAACGAAAGCAGGCGAGGGCGGCAGGCGCCGCGACGCAGACGAGGCGGGACGGGCTAGAAGCGGAACTCTGGGCCACCGCCCAGATAGAAGCCGACCAAGCGCCAGCCGGTCTCTAGGTGAAACAGCACGTTGCGGTGCGCGCGGAAGCGGAAGCCCAGCAGCGTATTCAGCACGGGCACCACGCGACCCGACAGCGGGTAGGTCTCGACCCGACGGTAACAAGGCGACAGGACGGTGTCTTTGGTGCTGTCGCGCAGGTCGGGCTCGCAGCCATTCGATTCCAGGATGCGGCGCGTGTTGTCGGTGAAAGCCGGGATCGGGCCGATGTTCATCGGGTAGCAGTTCGCCGGGTTGTTGGCGTTCGCCAGCGTGCAGCCCGAGTTGTTGGTGATCTGGTAGATATTGCCGAACACGAAGCCAATTCCCAGACCCGCACCGACGCGAATTTCCATCCAAGACGTCAGGTTCCAGTGCCCGATCAGCGACGCGTCCAGGCTCAGCGAGCTGAGCTTGTCGAACACGATGTAATGGGTCTGGTCCATGGGGTTGTTGCCCTTGCCCAGAAAGTTCCCAGAGTCGGCCTGCAGCCACGAAAAGTCGAGCGAGGTCACCAGATCCAGGTGCTTGCCCATGCCCCGGTACAGGTACTCCAGACCTACGCCCCAGCCGCCATCGAGCTTGGTGTGTGCGTCGAGGAACGCATCCAGCGACCAACCAGGGACGGTGACCCAGCGCGCTCGGACGGCCACTGCGTGTGGGGACAGACCATCATCGCTAGAAGCAGCAGAGGGCTGAGCGGGCTGCGCAGCGGGCTCGGTCGTGGCCGTCGGACCCAGCGGTCCAGACGACGATCCGCCCTTACCCGGAAGCGACAACATCTGCGCCTGGGCCAGACCGCTGTGCGAAAGCAAAGCACCCAGCACCGCAACGCAGAGCGCCGCCCGAACCTGCCGATGAAGCGGCACGGTCACGTCAATGGCAACGGGGGCTTGGCGGCAGTCACTGCCATCCGTCGGCAAGTGACAAGAAGGGGACATCATGGACATCCCACGGGAACGACGAAGGTAGTTGCGTCTAGTCATGCGGCCCTCAGAAAGCGAACTTTTGGGCCGAACCTATCACGCGGCGGCGCTGCCGTGGGGACGCATTTGTAGGCCCTCGCCGCGCCTTGGTTTTTGTCGCGAGCCGGGGCTGCGGCTAGTCCGCGTTTCCGTTCTTGGCGCGATTGAGCCGACGGTATTCAGCTAGATCGGCCGCACCCTTCTGTCCCATGTCGTCCAGCTTGCGCTGCCAGATCTTGCGATAGGGGCGCAGCGTTTCGACGATGGTGGTCAGGACCGCGACGTTGCGGAACCACTTGCTGTTGGCCGGGACGATGTGCCAGGGCGCTCGCGGAGTTGCGCAGCGTCGCAGCGCGTCTTCGTAGGCATCTTGGAAGGCGCTCCATTTTTCGCGCGTCTTCCAGTCGTTGACGTTCAGCTTCCACGCCGTGCTTGGGTCTTTTTCACGGTCCAGCAAGCGACGCTCTTGTTCGCCTTTGCTGATGTGCAGGAAGAACTTCAGCACGATGGTGTCGTGTTCGCACAGAAGCTCTTCGAAGTCGCGGATGTGGCCGAAGCGCTCTTTCCAAAGTGCCTCGGGCACAAGCTCGTTGACGCGCACCACCAGCACGTCTTCGTAGTGGGATCGATTGAACAGCGCGAACTCCCCTTTGCGCGGGGCATGGCGATGCACGCGCCACAGGAAGTCGTGCTCTTGCTCTTCCTTCGTCGGTACGCCGAACGAAACGACGTTGGTGCCGCGTGGGTTCAAGCAACCGGCGACGTGCTTGATCACGCCGTCTTTGCCCGCGGTGTCCATGCCTTGCAGCACGATCAGCACGCTGTGCGTTTTGGCTCCCCACAGCAGGTCCTGCAGAGAGAACAGCTCGTCAGCCATCGCCGCGAAGTTCGACTCGGTGTCTTCTTTAGTCAGGCCCCTGGGCGGGTCCGTATCGATGTCTGCCAGTCGAAGCTTCTGATCCTTTTGGTCGATCGTGGTCACATACATGGAATCGTATTGTACGCCGATCACGAGCCCGTATACGTCGGTTCACGCTTGGCCACGAAGGCTGCCATGGCCTCGGAAAGATCGTCGCTGATCAGAAACGCGGTGTTGTGCAAAGCGACGTGTGCCAGCCCGCTGCGCACCGATTCTGCATGCGCTGCCACCATGGCTGCTTTGGTTCCTTGCACGGCCAGCGGACTGTTCTTGGCGATGCGCGCAGCCAGATCGTGCGCCGCAGCCAGCAACGAATCGCGATCGGCATGGACGCTGTTGACCAAGCCGATGCGCTGCGCGTGGGCCGCGCCGATGTCATCGCCGGTGTAACAAAGCTCGCGCGCATTGCCTTCACCCACGATGCGGGGCAAGCGCTGCAGCGTTCCGATGTCGGCCACAATGGCGATGCGCACCTCGCGCACGCTGAACATCGCATCCGCGCTGCACAGTCGCATGTCGCAGGCCGTGATCAGATCGACACCCCCGCCGATGCACTTGCCATGGATGGCTGCGATCACCGGCTGGCGGGCTTTTTCGACGGAGCTGATGGCGTCCTGCAGCGTTTGGATGAAGCGCAACAGGTGCTTCTGCTGCGCGATGCGGCCCCCAGACTCTGCCTGCAGGCGCGGCATGATGCCGACCAAGTCCAGGCCCGCGGTCCACACGGGACCGTCCGCTGCCAGCACGATGCAGCGCACTTCGCTGTCGGCATCCAGCGCCGCGAAGACCTGCGGTAGCTCGTCCCAAAACGTCGGGCCCATGGCGTTGCGCTTCTGCGGATTGGCCAGGTAGACCGTGGCCACCGAGTGCGACTTTTCGATTCGAAAACACTGATAGTTCGTCATGTTGAGTTCTCGGCTTGCGGTGCGTCAGTGCGGCTTCGCACTCTTCGACGCGATGCGTTAATTCCTGCGTCGGAAACACTGCTCTTGCTAGCGTGCCGTCCGGCGGCTCATAGTCGCACACTGATGAATCCTGATGTGTCAGTCAGTGCGGACAGCCTTCCGCAGCACCCCAGCGAACTGGTCCTTCCTCGTCGAGCAGCGCCCAAGCATGGCCTGCGACATCACATCGCTGGCTTCTTCTTGCGCCTGGGCGGCTGGACGCCCGTCGGGGACCCGCCGGCCGTTGACAAGTTCATCATCGTCGCGGCGCCGCATACGTGGTGGTGGGACGGCTTTTGGATGATGGCGTTTGCGTGGTGGTGGGGCGTCGAGATCAAGTGGCTGGTCAAAAGCGGGGCGGCCTGGGGCCCCTTTGGCTGGCTGCTGCGCAGCGTCGGTGCCATCCCCGTCGATCGATCGGCTCCGCAAGGTCTGGTCGGCACGCTGTGTCGTGAGTTCGCGTCCCAGCCATCGCTTGTCGTCAGCATCCCCGCCGAAGGAACACGAGCCCGCCGACAGTACTGGAAGTCTGGTTTCTATCACTTGGCGCGACAGGCCAAGGTTCCGGTGTGCTTGTCGGTGCTGGACTATGGCCGCGGTCGTGGCGGCTTCGGTCCTTGCTTTGTACCGACGGGAAATGTGCGCGCCGACATGGATCTGATCCGCAGCTATTATCACGATGTGAAGGGCCGCATACCGGATCGCTTCACACCGCCCAAGCTCAAAGAAGAAGACGGACTTGAGTCAAGCGGCGGCGATCCGTAGGCGGCCCTGCGGGTCCGTTGGAGGACGCCAAGTCTGCGATGGCTGCGCTGTCGCGTGTCGATGGCCTGGGCTGTCCGCGGTGATCGATCTTGCGGGGCCTACAGCACTTCCATCAGCAGCGCTCGGCCGCGATCGCGCACGGCATCCAGCATGGGCACTAGCTGCTGCATGGCGAAGGACCACAGGCGCGCATCGACGATCGCGCCGGTCTCGGCTTGCGGCGGGCTGATCGATCGACTGATCAGCAAGGCTGCGGCCTCGGCGTGTATTCGGCCTTCCGCCAAGATGACCAGCGTCTCGCCCTCGCCATCCAGGCCCTCGGCCTCTTTGGGGTAGGGGGAATAAGCGCCGCCTTGCGGGCTTTCGTGCGGACACAGCAAGGGCAAAAGCGGGCGCCAGACGCCTTCGGGGAGGTCGTACAAGACGCTCTCGGCGAGCTCTTCACACAGCGCATCAAACAGGCGCTGGATCCGCGTCGTGCCCAGCGATCGCGTGTTGCGCTGCAGGCTGTGCCGCGGATCCAGATCCATCTCGGCGAACAGCGCGGACAGGCGCCCGCCGCGCCCCAGGGGACGCAGCTCTTCGACGGGCCGCTGCGCCCAGGTGCTTTCAATGCTGCGCAGATCAACACACCAAAGCGAGCGCGGTCCCAAGCTGCCCAGCGTCTTGCCCGGACTGACCGGCAGTGCTCTCTCTGGCCGTCGGCGGCGCACGGGGGGCGGTCGACTCGACTTCAGCATCGCTTGCCGGTGTCCAAAAGCGGTGTCCGCAACGCCAAGGGCTACGGTCGATGCGCGGTCGAAGTGTCCGCGGCGCATGACTCCGTCAGCGTGCGCGCTCCGCTGTGCGCTGGTTCCAGGGCCTGCACGCGACCGGCTAGCTGACGCGCTTCGCTGCACAAGCCCAGCTTGGCGGCAGCTTGAGCCGCTTCCATCTGGTCTGCGATGTAGCGTGCGCGCAGAGCCGGAAGTTCTTGCGACGCGCGGTGCCGATATGGCGAGTCGCTTCCTAGCTCGTCAAACAGCGCGAGGGCCGCGGGAAAGTTCCGCTTGGCGATCATCTGTTCGAAGGCTTGGTAGCGGAAGCGGTTCCGTACGTCTTCTTCGGTTCGTCGGCGCAGCGCCACAAGCTGCGGCTCGTTGGGAAAATGCGCGAGCGCGTCGTCGATCAAAAGAAGTGCGGCGCTGGCATCGCGGCTCAGCAAGACGGCATCGATCTCGGCTTGGCGTTCAGCCAGCGATGCGGCGCGCGTGACGATGCTGCTGCCGTTGCTGCCGCGTCCCTGCAGCATGCTGGACAAAAGCGCTGATCCCAGCTGGCCCAGGATCGCTCCACCCACTGCGACGCCCAGAAGCAGCAGCAGGCGACGCGGCCATGGCGAGCCAGTCGCTGGATTGGCCACACGCTGGACTTTGAGCGTGACCCGGGGAGCTTCGGCGCGGCGCGTGAGGAGCTGTTCTGCCATCAGGGCGGCTTGTCTTTGCTCGGGAGTCACCAGCGCTTAGCGCGCGGATCGACTCAAGGCTGAGAGTATCACGTTGCCGGTCCCGACTTACGGGAAATCTGTATCGCTTCCCGTTTGCTGCTTGTCGTCTAGCTGGAGCTTGGGGGAGGACGCTTGACGGGGCGGAACAGACCCGATTCGCCGACGGGGCGATAGGTGCCGGACTGGCTGCCGGTCCCGCCGCTGGCGGCGGGGGCGCGCAGAAGGCCCGACTCGCCAAGGGGCTTGTGCTCGCCGCTGCTGATGTCAGCGGCCCGCAAGCTGGACGCCCAGTCGTTGACCGATACCGAAGGCTGCGATGGGGACGAAGGCGAGGGCGATGATGCGACAGCCGGCTTGCTGATTGCCGGTGCTGCGCTGGTCTTGCGCGCCTCGGCCCGCTGATAGGCAGCCAGCGGGGCCAGCCAGCGCTTGACCGCTTGGAAGTCCTTCACATCGTCGGGGGTCAGCGCCAAGACTTTGAGCGCATAAGCCGATATGCAGCGGGCGGCATGCAGACGCTGATCGCGGATGGCCGGCGTTTCACCGCTGTCCCGCAGATCTTTATCTCGGTCGCGGTCGCGGTCGCGCCCTGGGTCGCGGTCGCGGTCGCGTCCTGGGTCTCGGTCGCGGCCCGGGCCGTGCGGCTTCTCTGGCTCGACGGCGATTCCCCCATCCGGCTTGCGGCCGAGGGCTCGGCCGTACAGGTCGTGCGCCCTGCGGACTTCTGTCAGGAACTCGGCGCCAGCTACCGCGTTGAGATCTTCGGTCAGGCCCAGCTTTTCGATCGATCGCAGGCGCTTGTCGCTCTCGATCCACTCGGCTTCATGAGGCAAGCGCAGAAAACCCAGCGCATCGGGAAACAGCATGCGCAATAGCTCGTGCGCTCGCTTGACGCGCGGCACTTCGGTCTCGGGCAGCATGACGTAGGCGCGCAGGCGTTCGTACAGCGCCGTCCATGCGGTGTCGACGGCGAAGTCGGCGGGCTGGCGGCTTTCTATGCGCGGTGCCAAGACCGGGGCGGGGGCTTCGCGGTGTTGGCGCAGCAAGGACTGCAGATCGTCCAAGGCCTGTCGCAGTCGCCGCAGCGCGCTTAATACAGAAGGCGGAGGCGATAGCGGGGCGACGTCGACGATGGCTTGCCCCAAGGCCAGCACGCCGGATGCATCAAGCAGCGGGGGATCCAGATACAGATAGGGATCGACATCCGCCCCGCCTGTCACTCGCAGCGAAGACATCGGCTTGAACGTATCACGATCTTCCGTCGCGCTGGCTTCCGATGTCCCAGCGCTGTGAATCGACGCGTCGGCGGCGTACAGCGCGATCCGGCGGGGTCGGGACGGGGCGAGGCGCGCAATATTTGCGTTTCGCCGCCTCCGGAACGCAATGTTTTTTTGTACATCGCGATCCGGCGGGGTCGGAAGGGGCTTGTACGCCTGAACCGTCGCGATCCGGCGGGGTCGGAACGGCTTGTACGCCTGAACCGTCGCGCTCCGGCGGGGTCGGAAGGGGCTGTACGCCTGGATCGTCGCGCTCCGGCGGGGTCGGAACGGCTTGTACGCCTGGATCGTCGCGCTCCGGCGGGGTCGGAAGGGCTTGTACGCCTGAACCGTCGCGCTCCAGCGGGTTCGGAAGGGGCTGTACGCGGCGATCGAGGGGCCGCATTGACAAGCAGGCGGCTCTGCGATGTCGTAGGCCCCCCCGCAAGCAAGGGCGTCGCCTTGCAAGGTGCAATCCGTGATCGAATACCCGCATGAATACGATGTGATCGTGGTCGGTGGTGGGCACGCCGGCTGCGAGGCGGCCATTGCGTCCGCGAGGCTGGGCCAGCGAACGCTGCTTTTGTCCGGCAACTTGGACACCATCGGCCACATGTCCTGCAACCCGGCCGTCGGGGGCGTTGGCAAGGGACAGCTGGTCAAGGAAATCGAAGCGCTGGGCGGTGCCATGGGGCGAGCCGCCGACGCCACGGGGATTCAGTTCCGACGGCTCAATGCGTCCAAAGGCGCCGCGGTTCGCAGCACGCGCGTGCAGTGCGACAAGGTTCGCTATCGCTCGACGGTGCGATCCATCGTCGAACAGCAGCCGGGCCTGGACATTCAACAAGCCGAAGGAAAGCGGCTGATTTATCAGGAGGTCTCGTCAGCCGGCTCGCAGGAGGTTTCGCAGGACGGCTCGGACCACGGCTGGAACAAGGGCGAGGGCCGGCGATATCGCATCCTGGGGATCGAAACGACGATGGGCGTGTGGTTTCGCGCCCGCGCCATTGTCCTTACAACCGGGACCTTCTTGATGGGCCGGCTGCACGTCGGCGAACAGCAAGCCGACGGCGGTCGCATGGGCGAGCCGCCTTCCCGCGGGCTGTCCGCATCGCTGCGAGAGCTTGGCTTCCGCATCGGTCGCCTGAAGACCGGAACGCCCTGCCGCATCGACGGGCGGACGATCGACTTCGCAGGTCTGGAACGACAGCCTGGCGATGATCCCATGCCGGTGTTCTGCGAAGACGGGCCGCCGCCCCCTTTGCGTCAGCTGCCTTGTTACATCACGTTCACGACGGCTCGCACGCACGAGATCATCCTTTCCAACCTGCATCGCTCGCCGCTGTTTGCCGGTCGAATCACCGGCGTTGGGCCGCGGTACTGCCCGTCGATCGAAGACAAGATCGTTCGCTTCGCAGACAAGTCGCGACACCAGATCTTCTTGGAACCCGAAGGGCTGGATACCGCGGAGTTCTATCCGAACGGCATCTCGACTTCGCTGCCGGCGGATGTGCAGATCGAAGTGGTGCGCAGCATCCCCGGGCTGGAACGGGCGCGCCTTTTGCGCTTCGGATACGCCGTCGAGTACGACTTCTGCGACCCCACGCAGCTGGCACCGACCTTGGAAGCCCGGCACGTCGAAGGGCTGTACCTGGCGGGGCAGATCAACGGCACGTCGGGGTACGAAGAAGCGGCGGCGCAGGGACTGTGGGCCGGAGCCAACGCGGCGCTGAAGCTGCGCGGCGAGGGCGAGGCGCTGCTGTTGGGGCGCGATCAGGCCTACCTGGGCGTGATGGTCGACGACCTGACGAAAAAGGGCGTGGACGAGCCGTACCGCATGATGACGGCGCGCGCCGAGTATCGGCTGCTCTTGCGCGAGGACAATGCCGACGAACGCTTGATGCCCCTTTCGCGTCGACTGGGCCTGATTGACGATGCGCGCTGGGCCACGTTCTGCGATCGGCAGGCGCAGCTGCGCGACGAACGGCAGCGCTTGGATCGCGTGCAGGTGACGCCCAGCCCCGAAAACAACGAACGCCTGGCCACACTGGGGACGGCGCCGCTGTCGCGTCCAACGACCCTGGCCGATCTGCTTCGTCGGCCCGAGCTTTCGTATCAGACGCTGCTGCCGGCGCTGGGGCTGACCCCGATCGCGCAGCGGGCCCTTTCCGATCGCATCGAGACCGATGTGAAATACGCGGGCTATCTGCAGCGGC
>JAYRFD010000767.1:0-2251 GCA_041908565.1 Polyangia bacterium
CGGGTCCAGGATCTCCATCAGCGCGGAAAAGCTGTTCGACAGACCGTTGTGGGGCGTCGCCGATAGGAACAGGCGGTGCTCGAACCGCTCGGCCAGGTCGCGAATGGCCTGCGTGAAATAGGAATCGACGGCATAGCGTGCGCTGCTGGCCGGCGCGGCGTGGTGCGCTTCGTCCAAGATCAGCAGCGATCCCGGGGACAGCAGATCGCGTCCGCGGGCCGACTTGCCCGCCGAGGGATCGCGCTGATCCAGCCAGTCGCGGAGGGGTGCGGCGTATTCCTCGTCGCGCAGCAGGGCATGCGAGATCAGAAAGCGGGTGTGGGTGGTAAACGGGTTTACGCCGTAGCCGCGCTCGCGCCGCATGCGCGCCACGAAGTCGCGATCGTAGATGACGAAGGTCAGGCCGAAGCGCTGCTCTAGCTCCTCGCGCCACTGCGGAACGACCGACGGCGGGGCGGCGACTACGACCTTGCGGACCTTCTGCCGCATCAAAAGCTCGCGCAGCACCAAGCCGGCCTCGATCGTCTTGCCCAAGCCCACGTCGTCGGCGATAAACAGGTTCACGCGCGGCAGGAGCAGCGCCTTGCGCAGCGGCTCTAGCTGATAAGCCATGACCTCGATGCCGGCGCGAAACGGCGACTGAAATAGCTGCGGGTCGGTGGCCGTCACGCAGTTCCAGCGCAGCGCGTGCAGGTAGGCGGCAAACAGGTTCGGCGGATCAAACGGCCGCTTGCCAAGCTGCGCCCAGGATGCCGACAGCACCTCGGTGTCTAGCTCGCGTTCCCACAGTACAGACAGGGGCTCGCCCTGCGCGTCGTCGTCCAGGCAGGACATGCGCACCAGCGTGGCTTGCCCAGGCTGCGGCGCATCCACACTTTCGACGAGATACTGGCGACAGCGCACACGCACCAGCGCGCCGGCCTGCGGAGGGGAAGGAAGCACCGCATTCATACGCGGTTCCGTATCACACCGGAGCCCAGCGAGCGAAGGGCTTTGCACGTCCCGCCCTCAGCAGAGACGCCTGCCAGGACACCCGCGACGGCGGACGCGCGCGCCTTAGCGAATCGCAACGAGCGGCGGCAGGTCCATCAGGTACGGCGGCGCGGCCAGGCCGGCGGAAGCCGCTAGCTCATCGACAGACAGCTCTGACTCATCGGGAAACCAGACGTTGCCACCAACGACATAGTGCAACCCCGCGGCAAACAGCGGGTCCTGCACCGACGCAGCGTAGGCCACAAGCGGATCCCGCAGCCGCTCCAGCGCCGCAGGCTCGGCTTCCCCGACAAGGTAGTCAGCCAGATCCCGCCACATCTGATCCGACACTGCCGCGCACTCCTCCCGCGCCGCCAGAAAGGCCCGCCGATCCGCGTCAGGGTGCAAGGACAGCAGACAGGCCTCGGACAGCAGGCGCGAGGGCGGAGCGTTCCTGAACGCTGAGTCCGCTGGCAAATGTGCCCACAGTGCACGGGGGCCCAGACGAGCGCTGCAGTTTGCAATCACGCTGGATAGCTGTTCCTGCCGCGTTGGGACTTCTGCAAACCTCAACAGACTACGTACCCAAGATTGGCTTGCAGTCCGAATCGCGCCCTCGGGGGACTGCAATCTCAGCTCTGCCATATACGTTGAGATCTGCCAGTGGGCCCAAGCATCCTGAAGGAATGCATCTTGACCCTGGATGTTGGATTCGTCAGAAATTGGGCGTATTTCCTTAACCGATTTCGTTGAAATCCAATCAAGAATAGGTTGATTCTGTAAATCCTCGGATATCGTTTTATCAATCCCCTGATAGGACCCGGAAAGCATCCGCATTTGCTTGGCGGCTCGGGCGTGGAGATTACTCCAAACCGGGGCTGCCAAGAGGTCTCGTGCAGCCGCGATCAGCTCCTGCCGCGACCAGCCCAAGCACACCAAGGCCTGCGCCCGCTGCGCGGCCAGCCGACGCAGCGAGGGCCACAGGCTAAGCAGCGGCAGCGAGCCCAGTAGAGGCCCAGGTAGGCCCCCGCTGGCGACGATGCTGGCACAGGCGATATGCGCGGGTTGGGTCGGCCCATCGGTCACTACATCGACCAGCATACGGGCGGCTGATCCCGGACAAGGCCGTGGCAGCTCGCGCGCTAGCCCGAGGTGTTTCGGCAGATCGAAGAAACGACTCCACGCGTAGCCTGTGCCGTCTGACGCCGCGACCGCAATTTCGCGAAAGATCTGTTCCTTGCGTTCGGTCTGATTGCAGATCCCCCATATCCAAGGAACG
>JAYRFD010000768.1:0-2316 GCA_041908565.1 Polyangia bacterium
ATCCGCAGGCCTCTGCGTACGTCGGGCTTGCACCTTAAAGATCCCCAATCGCCGAGGACTGTCTGAGCCCCGGACGCGTCGATGGCAGCGCGGCGACTGACGGCGAACTTGGCAAGGGACCAAGCCGCCCTAGAACACGCGCGGGGGGATGTAGCGGCGGTTTACGTCGATGGGCTGGGCATAGCGAGACTGCCAAAGCTGGGTGTGGATGGTGGCGGCTCGCCCGGCCAGAGCGGTGTTCTGTAGGACGATCTCGACGTTGCGTGAACGGTCGAAGTAGCCGCCCTGCCAGTTGCTGGTGCCCAGCCACAGCAGCGCTTCGTCGACCACCATGTACTTGGCGTGGATGACGCGGGCATACGGAATGAATCCGCGGCTGGCCGGGGGCAGGGTGACGATCTTGATTTGCACGCCGGGGACCAGGGCCAGGCTTTTCAGCCAGTCGATCTTGGGGGCTCGCGTGTTCCAGTCCGAAACCAGTAGGTCGATCTTCACTCCGCGCGCGGCTGCGGTGCGCAGCGCTGTATCGATCGGCGGATAGAAGCTGCGCTCTGGCTGATCCAGCGGCGCGTACAAAAGAAGCTGAATCTGCAGGTGGCGCTGCGCGCGTTCGATGATCCGCACAAGCGCGTCTTCCGATTCGCCGATGCCCGTTGGCAAGTAGCCCGGTGGGCTGGCGACCAGATACGCGTCTTGGGCCGGCGTCGAGTGGGAAGGCTCGCGGCTTTTCGCGGGCACCGGCTGTCCCTGTTCCAGCGTCGCTTGCATCGCCCAGTCCATGTCGAACAGCGCCTGTAGCTGGCCTGAAAGGTGCGGATCGTCGATGCGCAGACCCAGCTCGTGGATGTGCGAAAGCGATCGCCAGTCGAAGTTCTGGCTGCCGACATAGGCGCGTCGCCCGTCGATAACCAGCATCTTGTTGTGCACGACACCGCCCAGCAGCCGACGAAATGGGATGATCCGCACCTGCGTGTTGGGGAAGCTGCGAAGCTCGTCGATCAGCGGCTGTGAGTTGGCCTGCAGCGTGGCATCGACCAGCACGCGCAGGCGCACGCCGCGCAAGGTGGCGCGACGCAGGCTGGCGATCACCGGACGCAGCGCCGGGCCGTCCGTTAGATAGAACTGTTCGATGTCGATTTGGGCCTGCGCGCTGTCGAACAGGGCCGTCCAGACTGCTTGCGGCGACCGCAGACCGGGCTGCTGCAGATCGCACTCGGCGGGAGTGGTATAGACCAGCTCAAACGGACTGGGCTGCCCCTGGGCCGACTGCGTCGACGGCAGGACCAGGTAGGCGACGCACAGGACGAAACAGAGCACGGGGCAGGCGGGCAGGCGACGCGCGGGCAGGGGCATGGAAAGCCTATGGAGCCGGGCGATCGGCCTTGTCAGCGTCGGACTGGGGCGGCAGTGGAATCAGATCGGCGGCGGCGTCTTCCAGATCGCGAAAGCGCGCGGCGGCTTGTTCGATGGGCGCGACGACGGTCAGCACATAGCCAAACGGCGGGTTCAGAAACAGGTACTGCCGCATCGCCTGCGGGCGCTTGCCGTCTGGCTGCACAAGCTGCGCATCGACCTGGACGCGCTGACCGCCGGGCCACAGCGGGGCTCGCTGCGTCAGAAGGCGCAGGCTGCTCAGTCGCACCTGCTTGTCCAGCTTGGCGGCCTGTTCGGCAAAGCTCTGCAGCGTGGTGCCGGTCGGCAGCCGCTGGCCGACCAGCGTCATCACCGCGCGCTCGCCGGCCTGCTGGCGTTCGGCCCAGGCCAGAAGCTGTGGATAGCTGGATCGATCGCGCGGACGTAGTTCCCAGCGCGGCGGGGTCTTAAAGCCCGCGATGGCGTAGTCACGGCGGCTGACTTCGTCGCCAAGCGCGTTCCGTACCTGCAGCCAGGCCCGCGAAGGTGTTTCCTGCCAGCCAGGAAACCAGGCGGCCAGCCCCAAACAGCCCGCCAGCAAGGTCGGCCCGATCCCGCGCGCCGCGAACGGGGCCCGGCGTCGGATCATCGGGGGCCGCCCGGCTTGGTGCGCAGCGTCGGCAGCAGCTTGGCCCCCCGCGGAGCATCGGGGATCTGCAGCGTCACGTCTCCGGTGGGCGCAATCTGGCAGGCCAGGCGCAGCTTGGTCAGGTAATACGTGTTGCCCAGGTGGCGCTTTTCCGTCTCGCTGACTGGCGGCAGCGCGCTTTCGCCTTCCAGCACTTTGACGCGACACAGCCCGCAGGTCCCGCGCCCGACACAGGCGGTCGGGATCGGCACGTTCTGTCGTCGGGCGGCGGCGAAGACGGTCTCACGCTCGCCGCAGTCGATCTGCTGGGCAAG
>JAYRFD010000769.1:0-6593 GCA_041908565.1 Polyangia bacterium
CGCTGCTGTTTTCGCTGGTCGTGTGGGTGCGCACCTTGGTCGGCCTGTTCACCGTCGGGGGCCTGGGCATCGTGATCGCTCTTTTGGCGCGCTGGCTGCCAACCGATGGGCGGCTGTTTTTCGCCCAGCTTTTGGGTCTGCTGTTCGTCCTGGACACCGTCACGCGCAGCGACTACCTGTTCACCGAAGGAGCACGCGTCGGGGGCTCTTTGCATCCATCCGATGTCGCGTCGATCGCCAGCTCGCTGGGCGGCACGTACTGGATGTGGGGCGGGCTGATCGCAGGCATGTCGGGCGTCCTGATCCTGATCGGGCTGTATTCCGTCTTCGGGCGCGGTCGACGCGGCTGACGCGGTCCGCACGCTGGCCCCCACGCGCCCCATGTCCTCGACGCTGTCCTTGCGCGATCGCCACAGTGGCCGTCCCCTGCGTGTGCTGATCACGCGCCCGGCCGAGCAAGCCGAGCAGACCGCCGAGCTGGTGCAGCAAGCGGGCGGCGAAGCGCTGGTCTGTCCCTGCTTGATCGCCGCCCCCCCGGTTGAGCCTCTGGCCGCTGCGCTGCAGCAAGCACTGCAGGCGCTGTCGACGGCAGGTGGCCGCCGTCCCGTGCTGGCCGTCACCAGTCGTTATGCGGTGCAGGCCCTGGCTGATGCCCTGCGTTCACGAGCGCCCGCGCAGAGCCTGACCGACGCGCTGCAAGGCTGGTTTGTCGCCGCGGTGGGGCCTCGCACGGCCGATGCTTTGGCCCAGCAAGGACGGCCCGCCGATCGGATCGCCGGCGAACCTTCGGCCTTGGAAACCGCAGCCGAAAAAGCCGTCGATTCGACGGACGAAGCCAGCAGCGCGGCGCAGCTGGCGGCCCTGCTGGTCGATCTACAGCGCCAGCTGCCAGCCGACCTGGCACCCGGAAAGCGCGTGCTGTTTCTGCGGGCTGCCGAGGCTCGCCCGACGCTGCCGCAGACCCTGCGGGCCGCCGGCTTCGACGTTTCAGAGCGTGTCGCGTATCGCATGGTCGCGGCCAGTCCCGACGCCCTTGGCCCCATGGTGCAAGCCTTGACCGAAGCGCGCGTCGATCTGGTGCCGTTCGGCAGTCCGCGCACCGTCGCCATTGCGCTGTCGGCGCTGGGTCCGCGAGCGGCTGCGCTGCTGGCCACGACACGCGTCGGCGCCATCGGTCAAACGACGGCCCAGGCTCTGCGGGACGCCGGCGTTCGCGTCGATGTCGTCGCAACCCAGGCCCGGTTCGATGCCCTGCTTTCGGATCTGGTTTCGGCCCCGCTTTCGCATCCGGTTTCGGGCGTGTCCGCACGGTGAGTGTTTCCAAAGTTTTGGCGTGACCGGCGCCGTTTGGCTGTGCTAGCGTGCGGTCGTCTCGTGAGCCGAAGTGGCGGAATGGCAGACGCAGGGGACTCAAAATCCCTCGTCCTCCGGGACATGAGGGTTCGACTCCCTCCTTCGGCACTGGGTTGGGAACACCTGCGGCGCGTGCGGCGCCACCGGTGAAGGGGGCCGCGATATACTGCGGCGAAGCAGGTGGGCATGGTTCGCACGAGGCTTATGACGGTCTGGCGGCACACCAAGCGGGTGACGCTGCTGGCTTGGGATGGCTTTTGGGCCAATAACTGCACGCTGGCCGCCTCGTCGCTGGCCTACCAGACGGCGCTGGCCTTGGTGCCGCTTTTGGCGATTGCGCTGGCCCTTTTAAAAGCCAGCGGACAGCTGGATGCCGGCAGTCAGCTGGTCTCGTATCTGGTCAAGGCGATCTTCCCCTCGTCGACGGAAGCGCAGAGCGAAGTGGTCGAGCGCCTGTCGAGCTTTTCCGGCAACATCACCGCCGGCGCGCTGGGCAGCTTCGGCTTGATCACGTCCAGCATCATCGGCTTTCTGCTGTTTCTGTCCGTCGAGTCGATCTGGAATCGCATCTGGGATTCGCAGCGCGAGCGCGGCTACATCGAGCGCTTCCTGTTTTTCTACACCGGCATCACGCTGTTCCCGCTGGTCGCCGCGGTCTGGGTGCTGCACACCGCCTCGCTGTGGGATCGCCACTTGGTGTCGCGCTTGATGCTGTCGCTGGCTTCGACAGCGGCCGGAGCGACGCTTCTGAACCGCTTCCTGCCGACGCTGCGCGTGGACTGGCGACCGGCTCTGATCGGCAGTGCGATCTCGGCCGGAATGATGGAACTATGCAAGTTCGGCCTGGGCCTGTACCTGAGCTACATCACCGGCAAGTACCGAACGATCTACGGCGCGCTGGCAGTGCTGCCGCTGTTCCTGCTGTCGATTTACTTGTGGTGGGTGATTCTGCTGTGGGGGGCCGAGGTCTGCCGCGCCATCCAGCGCCTGCCGCTGCTGTCGGTCGTTAGCACGCACGTCGGTGAAGACGGCGCCCTGAAGCCGGGCGAGATGCCGGCGATGAACGGTCCGTTGGCGATGCGCTTGCTGTTCGATGTCGCGCAGCACTGGAAGCGAGGCGCACGGGCGCTGCCAATCGTCGATCTGGAAAAGCGCCGCGGCCTGCCCGAAAGCTTCGTGCGCCGCGTGATGAAGCGCTTCATCGACGCCGGCTGGGTGGTCGAGACCGAAGACAGCTACCTGCTGTCGCGCCCACCGGACGACATTCGGCTGGACGAAGTGATGCGTTTGTTCAAAGACTTTTCGTCGCTGCGCAGCGGGGAAAAAGAAGGCGATTCGCTGGATCGCGTGCTTTTGGATCTGGAAGGCTCGGTGCGCACGCAGCTAAAGAAGGTCACGCTGGCGCAGCTTTTGTAACGCGCTGATCGCTCGACGGGGTCAGGCGTCCAGGCGCGCATATCTCGGCGGGTACCCGTTTCACACAAGCGCGATGCTTGCGAAGAAGCGGGCTGGTGTTCCGCAGACGGGCTTCGTCGAATGCCGGGCCTTAGTTGCGGACGCCCCAGTGCAGCTTGGTGCGCAGCAGGTCGAAGAACGAACGCTGCGGCGGGCGATGGACACGCACGGTCGGCGCATCGCTGGTCACTTCCACGCTGTCGGTGGCCAAGATGCGATGCGTCCACTGGCCATCGACGGTCAGCAGTAGCTCGTCGCTGCGCCCACCGCCCGGCGTCGGTCGCACGACGATGCGCGACCCCAGCCGCGTCACCAGTGGACGAGCCGTCAGCGTATGCGGGCAGATCGGGCTGACCACCACGGCATCCATGCCGGGCATCAGAATCGGGCCACCCGCGGCCAGGTTGTACGCCGTCGATCCCGTCGCAGTCGCGATGATCAAGCCATCGGCGCGATAGGTCGTGACCAGATCGCCGTCGATAAATGCATCCAGATCGGACAGGCGGGCTTGGCTTGGTTGGCTGAAGACGACGTCGTTTAGGGCGCTGCGTTCGGCCAGTGTCTCGACGGGATCACCGGCAGAGGCCGGCCCGCGCAGGACGCGGCAGCGCAGACGCCGACGGTCTTCGACGGGCAGATGGCCATCCAGCGCGGCGTGCAAGGTCACCACTGCTTCGTCGGGGGCGCAGCAGGTCAGAAACCCCAGGTGCCCCAGGTTGATGCCCAAGATGGGCACGCTGGCGCTGGCTGGCTGCGTCGCTGGCTTGCCCACCGCTGGGCCCTGACTGCGCAGGCCATCGACCAGCAGGCCAGCCCCGTACAGCATCGTTCCATCGCCCCCCAGCACGACCAACAGGCGCAGATCGGTACGCTGGGATAGCTCGCGTTCGCCGATGCTGGCGAAGCCGGGCGGCAGGTCGATGTAGTCCCGCACGACCACTTCGCGCAGCCCGCGCCCCCGCACGGCATCGACCAAGGTTCGACACAGGTCGACCGCTTCGCGTCGATCCCGTTTCAGCAGAAAGGCCACCCGCAAAGGGGCGGTCAAGCCGGCACCACCCGCTTGGGCGTCGCCCGCGATCGTCCCAGATCCGCCGTGCCGCGATCGCGCAGAAATTCCAGGAAGGTAATCGCCGAGGGCAGCTCGACGGCCGGCACCTGCTCAAGCAGATCGCGGGCCTGCCTGCGCAGCGCTTCGCCGGGACCTTCGCTGGGTGGCTGCGGACGGGGCAGCGGAGCATCCAGATCGGGCGGCGGCGGCACTTCGCCCCAGGGCGGCGCTTCTTTTGGGGTCAGCTCGTCGCGACGGAACCACTCTTGGATATGCCAGTGCAGAAGCTCGCTGCGATAGCTGAACCAGCGCTCTCGTTCGACGGGATAGTTCAAAAGCGCGTCCTTGAAGCGACGAAACGCCCCTTTGCCGTCGATGCTGATCAGCAGGCGCTCGCGCAGGATGGGGTCGGTGACGCCGGTGACGAAGCGCTCCATCCACTTGTACTGCTCGCGCGAGGACGCTGGCTCGACGCGCAGGAAGGCATCGCCCCCGCCCATCACGCGGCTGCGCAGCTCTGCGACGTTGGGAGCCGAGTCAACGAGGGTGATCACCTCGCCGGTCCGGGTGTCCATGAAGCTCTCGGTGTCTGGGGCGTTGCGCTCGACGGCTGTCTCTAGCTCTGCCCAACGGACCGCAATTACTCGCATATGCCATCACTCCACAATCGAGCCCCGCACCACATAGGCAACGGTCCGACGGGGCTGCGATCCCTCGAGAATCTCTGCGAAATAGGCCAACAAACCAACTTCCAGGCTATTCGTCCTGCGCGACGAAAGCAACAGACGACAGCCGCCCTGCGAGATCGCCTCCGATCGCACGGGTGTGAGACGTGGTCCGCTCGTGGCTTGGACCGGACCCTCCGCGGGGCCCTTGCGGGCCCAATGCCTGCTCAACGCCGGCTCAACGCCTGCTCAACGCGGGGCAAAGATCTGGCTTGCCAGGGGCTGAGTGCGTAGGATCCCATCGTGTGATGGCATCGACGCACAGCCAGGTCGGCATCTGTGGGCAGCGGCCCGGCGGGCTTGTCGGCCGGGATCGGCGGTCCGGCGTGTGGATGTCTTTGCTCTTGGCGGGTGGCTAGGCGATGTGTGGGATCGCTGGCGTCTTGGGGCCCTCGGATCGGCCGGCTCCGCTGTTCGAAGCGGCCTTTCTGGCAGCCCAGCGACACCGCGGCCCGGACGAACAGGGACGGCTGAGCTTCCGATCGCGCGACGGCGTCCCCGGACAGCTGGTGTCGACCCGCTTGGCCATCGTCGACCTAAGCGCCGACGGCAGCCAGCCGATGCGCAGTGCCGATGGACGCCTGTCCCTTTGCTTCAACGGCGAGATCTACAACCACCAGGCGCTGCGTCGCGAGCTACAAGCCAAGGGCGCGCAGTTTCACGGGCACAGCGACACCGAGGTGATCCTGGTCGGCTATGCCCACCTTGGGGATCGGCTGTGGCCACGGCTGCGTGGCATGTACGCCCTGGCCTTGTGGGACGCCGATCTTGACGAGCTACGGCTGCTGCGCGACCCCATGGGGCAGAAGCCGCTTTACATCTGCAGCGACGGGCGGACGCCTTTTCCTTTGGGGCCAAATACGCTGCAGGAAGTCCCGCGTCTGTGCTTTGCGTCGGAAGTGCGGACGCTTTTGCAGGCGCAGGCCGTGCCGCGGCGCATCGATCCGGCGGCGCTGACCGGCTTTCTGACCTGGGGCAGCGTGCCCGAGCCGCACAGCGTCGTCGCGGGCGTGCAGCCTTTGCCGCCCGGCCAGCTTGTGCGGATTCGTCCCCGCCTGCATGGACAGGACGCGCAGCTGCAGATCCTGCCCCCGCAGCCGATCGAGCCCCCTTCGCGCGTCGACGTGGGCCTTGCGACCGACCCGCGTGATTCTGGCGACCGCATCGCCATGCTGCGCGAGGCCTTGGCTGACACCGTGCGCTGTCATCTGCAAGGCGACGTGCCGGTCGGTATCTTGCTTTCGGGCGGCGTCGATTCAACCAGCCTCGCTGCTTGGGCGCGGGCGACCGCACCACAGCAGGACCTGCTGGCCTTCACCCTGGCCACGGGTTTGCCTGGCAGCGACGATGAAGTGGCTCAGGCTCGCGCGACGGCCAAGGCCCTGCGGCTTCAACATCACGTGGCCGATGTTCGGTCTCTGTCGACGATCGACAGGACGGACCGCTGGCTGGCCGCCATGGATCAGCCCAGCATCGACGGCGGCAACACCTTTCTGATCTGCGAACAGGTGCACCAGCACGGCTGCAAAGTGGCGCTAAGCGGGGCCGGCGGCGACGAGCTATTCCTGGGCTACGGCCTGCATCGTCGCTTCGCCGCGGCGTGGGCTGCTCTTTCATCCTTGCCGCGGGCGCTGCATCCACCCGCCGCCGAAGACCTTGTGGCGGCCTGGCTGTATCGGCGGCAGCGTCGACTGTTTGCTGCATGGGCGCTGGCTGGGCTGCTTCTGCCTGGCCTGGGTGATTCGCCAGTGCCCCAGCCCATATGGCAACCAACCTGGATCGTCGGGCCCATTCCATCGTCGGTGGAAGGTGGGGAAGGGCGGGCGGCTGGCTTGCTGCGGGTGCAGTCTCTTGAGCTGCAGAACTACCTGCGCAACACGCTGCTGCGCGACGGCGATGTGCTGTCGATGGCCCACAGCGTCGAGCTTCGCCTGCCCATGCACGTCGCCGTGCGGCGCCGCTGAGGCGGACCGTCACGGCAGCCATCGCTGCACGGCGTCGGCGAGCGC
>JAYRFD010000770.1:0-1663 GCA_041908565.1 Polyangia bacterium
GTTATGGTCATCGGCTTGGGCGGGGTCGGCGGCTTCGCGGCCGAGTCCTTGGCGCGCAGCGGCATCGGTCGACTGACTCTGGTCGACTTCGATCGCGTCTGCGTCACCAACAGCAACCGTCAGCTGCAGGCCATGCGCGGCACCATCGGCAAATACAAAGCGCAGGTCCTGGCCGAACGCCTGCGGCTGATCAATCCCCAGGCCACCGTCGAGCCGATCTGTCGCTTCTACGATCAAGCCAGCGCCGCCGCCCTTTTGTCCTTGGCCCCGGACTTCATCGTCGATGCCATCGACAACATCACCGCCAAGTGCCACCTGATCGCGACCGCGCGACGCATGGGCCTGCCCTTGGTCAGCGCGACCGGTGCTTCAGGTCGCTTGGATCCGACGCTGCTGCGCATCGGTGATCTGGCCGACACGCGCATCGATCCGCTGGCCCAGGAAGTCCGCCACATCCTGCGCCGCAAGTATGGCTTTCCCACCGAAGGCGCCTTCGGCATTCCCGCTGTGTACTCGCTGGAACATCCGCAGCACCCCGAAGACCTGCACTACGACCATGGCGAAGGCTTCCACTGCGTGTGTCCCGGCGGCAAGAACGATCATCATTCATGCGAGGAGCGGCGGCTGATCTACGGCACCGCCAGCTTCGTCACCGGCAGCTTCGGCCTTTCCTGCGCCAGCGTCGTCGTGCGCAGCCTGGTCGACCGCCAGCGGACGTCGACCGCGGTCGTCACACCACGCGATCCTTCGGCTGCCGATTCAAGCGACGTCGATTGATTCCGCGGTCGCGCCAAACAACACGGCTTTCACGTCCTCGATCGACACGCCGTGCTGTGCCGCCACCGCTGCGTAGGCCCCGCGCGATAGCTGCCCGCCGATGCCCACTGGACGATCGATCTGCTCGATCAGCGACGGCGTGATGCGTGCGACCAAGGTCGGCTCGCCGATCTCGACACAGATCTGCTGAGCCATCTGCAGTCGATCGGCCCGCGGCCCGTCCGCTTCATGTGGACTGCATGTTCGCAGCGCCAAGATCAGCCGCAGCCATGCGTGCAAATCCAGGCTGTAGTGCACCCAGGCGGGCAGCGCAGTCGGCAAGGCATCCGCCGCCAGCCACGCCTGCAAGCGGTCGTGCCGATCCTGCAGAGCCGCCGGTGACAGCGCCTGCCACTCGCGCAGCGCCCCGGGAAAGCGGCGCGCGACATCTGCCATCGACTGACGTCGCGCCGGACTGCGTTCGGGCTTGGCTTGATGCAGGGCCAGCAGCAGTCGGTACTTTTCCAAAAGGCCGCGCAGCGCCTCGCGCTGGCTCATCCTTCGCGGGGTGTCCGCGCCGACTCGGCCTCGGGCGATGCCTCTTCGCCGCCGGTCTCGTTGAGGATCCCCAGCGCGATGGTCAAGGCGCGACGCGTGCGCTTGCGCTGATCTTCTTCGGCCAGCAGGCGCTGGTAAGCGGCCTGCACTTGTTCCTGCATGGTCTGAAGCTCGGCCTGCACCGCTGAAAGCTGCGCTTCGCGATCGCGCAGACGATCGCGCAGACCCTGCCCATCGGTCTCGCTCTGCGCAAGACGAGCCCGCACGGTGCCAAGCTCGCTTTCGGTTCCTTGGTGCCGCTGCAGAAGCTCACCCAGCCGAACTTCCAGACTGGCGGCGCGATCGGACA
>JAYRFD010000771.1:0-1536 GCA_041908565.1 Polyangia bacterium
ATTTCGGCTGCGCGATATTCGCGCCAACCGCGAGACCCCGGGCCTGCGCCCGCAGCACCTGCGAGCCGTTACGGCCGCCGCCCAGCTTGGGCAGGCCGAAGTACACGGGGCCGAAGTCGGCTCGCGCGAGCTGTTCTTTCAACCGCAGGTCTTCGGTCGACAGATCCCGGCCGGTCGTTACCACTTCGATATCGGGACCGCGGGCAGCAGCAGCCTGGTGCTTCAGACCGTGCTGCCGGCGCTGCTGTGCGCCGATGGGCCTTCAACGATCACTGTCTTGGGGGGGACGTACAACACCAAGGCCCCGCCGTTTGACTTTGTTGACCGCGTGTTTGCTGCCGTCTTGCGCCGCTTGGGTGTGGGGCTTTCACTGCGCATGCTGCAGCCCGGCTTTTATCCACAAGGCGGTGGGCACATCGTGGCTGAAGTGGTTCCACCACCGTCTCTGGGACAGTTGGACAAGCTGGACCTGCGGACCCGCGGCGCGCTTCTGCACAAGCAAGCTACGGTGGTGTCTGCGCGTCTGCCCGAGCACGTCGCCGAGCGTGAGCTTGCCTGCCTGCGCGGGCTCTTGGCGTGGCCCGATTCGAGCTTCGTCGTACGTTCGCTGCCGAGGAGTCGCAGCCCCGGCAACATCGTCTTGGTCGAGCTACAGAGCGAGCACATCACCGAGATCGTGAGCTGCGTTGGCGAGCGTGGCGTCCCCGCAGAAGAAGTCGCGCGCACGGCTGCCGAAGAAGCGCTGGCTTACTTGCGAAGCGATGTTCCCGTCGGGGAACACTTGGCTGATCAGCTGCTGTTGCCGCTTGCGCTGGGGCAGGGCGGCGTATACCGAACGGTCGCGCCCTCGCTGCACACGCGGACGCAGGTCGACATGGTGCGTCGCTTTCTGCCGCATGTTGCGCTCTCGCTGATCGATGAGACACCTCAAGTCACGCGCATCGAAGTCTGCGTCGGAGGTTCGCCATGAGTGCGCTCTTTCGTCCGGTGCCGAGGCAATCAGCACCGGTAGCTCGAGTGCTGGCTTCGCTTTACACAGTGGTCGTGCTGCTGGCTCTGCTGCTTCCGGCCTGCCGCCCGGATCCCGACGACGGCGACCTGCCAGATGCCGACGAGGAAGAATCCCTTGATCCAGTACCGGCTCGCCGCACCGCGCTGGTTGTCGATGGCTGTGCGATCGATGCGACGCAGGGAAGTCGCCTGCGCAAAGAAGAAACCCGCCGCGCCGTCAGGGAGGTCGTGTTGCTCTGCCTATCGCTGACCGAGCGCGGCGCTGTCACCCTGCGCGGTGGGCAAGTACAGAGCGCGCTAAAGTCGCTGATCGCAGACTTGCGTGGCCTTGGCTACGCCACGACCTTGGGCATCACAGCCGTCGATGAGGACGATGATGAACAGCCCGCCGACGAGCTTGCCGGCTGGCTGGGCCGCGCGGGCTGGCGGACAGCCAGTGTGCAGGCGCTCTTGCCCTATGCCATGCAAAGCGACGGTCTGCAGCTAATGCTGCCCGAGTTGACCAATGCAGCGCGTGCCGACCTG
>JAYRFD010000772.1:0-2677 GCA_041908565.1 Polyangia bacterium
CCTGACGCTGCCGCTGGCCGGAGTGATCCACGCCGCGGCCCAGGCGACGTACCTGCCGCTGGGTGCCGAAGGCTGCCAGGACGCGCTGGCTTCGGCGTTTGCCGCCAAGGCCCACGGCGCCGTGCTGCTGGATTGCTTGACCCGGCAGCAGCCCATCGACCTGTTCCTGCTTTTGTCGTCAGCCGCCGCCGTCTGGGGAGGCCGCGCGCAGGCCCACTATGCCGCCGCCTGTGCATTCCTGGATGGCCTGGCGCAGCGACGGCATTCCCAGGGACGGCCCGCCGTCAGCATCAACTTCGGCGTATGGGAAGGCCCCGGCATGGGGGATGGTCCCGGCGGCGAGCCACTGCGGGCCATCGGTATGGTGCCGATGCCAGCTGATGCGGCTCTGGAACAGCTGGACCGCGCGCTGTCGCTTGGCGGACCGCAGTACACCATCGCAGCCGTCGATTGGGATCGTTTCCGCCCCTTGTACGAACTGCACGGTCGACGCCGCCTGTCTGACCTCGGCCTCAAGCAGCCCACGGCCCCCGCCTCTACGGTCTCGCCTGACGCCCCACCGCCACAGGCTGCGCCAAACGGCCCGCGCACGCAGGAACAGGTGCGGTCCGCCGTGCGCTGGGCCGCGGCGCAGGCCCTGGGTCTGCCAAGCGCGGACGCGCTCCGTCGTGATCGCCCCCTGCGCGAGCTGGGACTGGACTCGCTGATGGCGGTTTCGCTGCGGGACGCGCTGGCTGCGTGGTCAGGACTTTCGCTTGATTCCACGCTTGTTTTTACCTACCCAACCGTTGATGCCATCAGCGACCACCTGGCCCAAGCCATGGGCCTATCGTTTGGCAGCGCTGCAGCCGACACCGATGCCGCAAGCCCGGGATTGCGCCCGTCGATCGCCGCGACCCCGGAAAACGAACCGATCGCCATCGTCGGCATGGCCTGCCGCTTTCCCGGTGGCATCAGCAGCCCGGCCGATCTGTGGCAGGTCCTGACCAGCGAACGCGATGTCGTCGGCGAGGTACCGACCAACCGATGGGACGCCGCTGCGCTGTTTGATCCCGATCCGCTGGCCGCTGGCAAGTCGACCTGCCGAAAGGGCGGCTTCCTGCCCGATGTCACGTCGTTCGATGCCGCCTTCTTCGAAATCTCGCCCCGTGAAGCACAGGCCATGGATCCGCAGCAGCGCCTGCTGCTGGAAGTCGCGTGGGAAAGCATCGAGCGTGCCGGTCTGTCCCCGCGTCGGCTGTTTGGCAGCAGCACCGGTGTCTTTGTCGGGCAAAGCGGCCAGGAATACATGGCGCTGCACAGCCCGGAAGAACTGGACGGCTACGTTGGCACGGGCAGCGCTGGCAGCGTGGCATCCGGTCGGCTGTCGTATTTCTTGGGCCTGCGGGGTCCCAGCCTGACCATCGACACCGCCTGTTCGTCGTCGCTGGTCGCGCTGCACTATGCCTGTCGCAGCCTGCGCAGTGGTGAGTGCAGCCTGGCCCTGGCCGGCGGCGTCACGCTGATGCTAACGCCGACCACCTTCATCGAGTTTTCGCGCCTGCGCGGCATCGCCAAAGACGGTCGCTGCAAGCCGTTTTCCGCCGCGGCCGATGGCGTTGGGTGGAGCGAAGGCGCCGGCATGTTGGTCCTCAAGCGCCTGTCGGATGCGCGGCGGGATCGCGATCCCATCCTGGCCGTGATTCGCGGCAGCGCCGTCAACCAAGACGGTCGCAGCAACGGCCTGACCGCCCCCAGCGGCCCCGCGCAAGAACAGGTCCTGCGCTTGGCCTTGGCTGATGCTGGCCTGCCCCCCGACGCCGTCGACTGCGTCGAAGCGCACGGCACCGGGACGGCTCTTGGCGATCCCATCGAAGCCCAGGCGCTGCTGGCCACCCTGGCGGCGGGACGATCGCCCGATCGCCCGCTGCACCTGGGATCGATCAAGAGCAACTTGGGTCACACGCAGGCCGCATCGGGAGTGGCGGGTGTCATCAAGGCCGTTCTGGCCCTGCAGCACGAACGACTGCCGGCCTCGCTGCACGCCGACCCTCCGTCGCCGAGCATCGACTGGGCCCAGGCACCGCTGCGCTTGCTGAACACGGCACAGCCCTGGCCGCGATCGGCCAGCCAGCGCCCGCGCGTGATTGGCGTTAGCTCGTTTGGTGTCAGCGGTACCAATGCCCACGTCTTGCTCAGCGATCCGACTTCAGACGATGCGCGCACTGCACCGACGCAGCCCAGCCCACCCGCGGCGCAGCCATCGTCCGGGTCGCAGCAATTTGTCATCCCCCTATCGGCGCGCAGCCCGCAGGCCCTGCGCGATCTGACGCGGACTTTGCTGCAGCGGATCGGTCCCGACACCCCGATTGTCGACCTTGCGCATACCCTGGGCCACGGCCGGGCGCACCACGGCCAGCGCCTGGCGACCGTTGCCCGCACACTGGACGATGCGCAGGCTGCTCTGCGTTCCTATCTGGATCAAAGTCCGCCGCAGCAGTCACTGTTTCTAGGCGCCGTGCCCATCGACGGTCCGCCACGCTTGGTCTTCGTCTTTCCAGGCCAGGGCTCGCAGTGGCCTGGCATGTGCCGAAGCCTTCTGGCCGGGGATGCGGCCTTCGGCCAGGCGCTGCGCCAGGCCGACGCTGCGATTGCGCAAGCCCGCGCCGATTGCGGAGCGAGCGCCTTTTCTGTCGAA
>JAYRFD010000773.1:0-1510 GCA_041908565.1 Polyangia bacterium
AACACAAGCGGGCACTGGCTGCGTACATCCGGCAGCACAACCATGTCTCGGTCGATCCGACGGGGCTGTTCGACGTGCAGATCAAGCGCCTGCACGAATACAAGCGGCAGCTTCTGAACGTGCTGCACCTGATCGCGCAGTACCAGCAGATCAAGGCCACAGCCGGGGAACGCGGGTCGCTGCCGCCGATCCGACGCGTCGCGCTGTTTGGGGCCAAGGCGGCGCCGGGCTATACGCGGGCCAAGCTGATCATCCGGCTGATCAATGCGGTGGCCGATGTGGTCAATCGCGATCGCCAAGTGGCCGACGCACTGAAGGTGGTGTTCTTGGCCAACTACCGCGTGTCGCTGGCCGAGCGGATCATCCCGGCCGCGGATCTAAGCGAGCAGATCTCGACCGCCGGTCTGGAAGCATCGGGCACCGGCAACATGAAGCTGTCGATGAACGGCGCGCTGACCATCGGTACGCTGGACGGCGCCAACATCGAGATTCGCGAACGGGTCGGATCCGACAACTTCTTCCTGTTTGGCCTGACGGCAGATCAGGTGACGGCGCGGCGACCGCACTACAACCCGTGGGACTGCTATCGGCAAAGCCCGATGCTGCGCAACGCCATTGACCTGATTCGATCGGGCTTCTTTTCGTACGACGACCCGAGCCGCTTCCATCCGCTTCTGGATGCGCTGCTGCCGCCCAGTGCCGAACACAGCGTCGCGCAGGTGACGCATGCCGGCTATCCGCTGGGCGATGACTTCTTTGTGCTGGCGGACTTCGATGCCTATGCGGCGTGTCAGGCGCGCGTCGCCGATACCTGGCGCGATCCGGCGCGCTGGGCTCGCATGGCCATCCTGAACATCGCGCACGTTGGCTTCTTTTCGGCCGACCGATCGATCCGCGAATACGCCGACCGCATCTGGCGCGTGCGCAGCGTCCCCGTCGGCAGCATCCCGGGCTGACGCCGCGGGTCGGTAATCCCGCAGACGCCGTCGCGTGTGCGCAGAACGCAGACGGGCTGGATGCCACAGCCCCCTATTCCGGCCGGTCCGTGAGTGCTGGGTGATAGCTCGGCCAGCCCCCGGGCAGGCCCTCTTGCGTGATGCGTAGCTTGGCGGGGCGGTTGGCGCGCGCGTCGGCGACCACGCGATCGTCTACTCCATCGCGGCGGAGGTTGCAGCCCGCGCTGCCCAGCACCAGATCCTTGGCGGTGTCGGCCGCCTGAACGGTCACGGGGACGGTGCTTGCGAACAGCGGCGTCGCCGAGAACTGACGCAGGGCCTTGGCGTTGCGCTGGACGGGGTTCGCGGCGTTGTTTGACGTAAAGACCAGCGCGGTCTGCGGATCGCCAGGTCGGCGATGCGGACCGATGTTGTCGCGAACGTAGGCGAAGATGTTGTCTTCAATGCCCGCGTCGATCGCTGCGTTGATCTCGGTCTCGGCCCCGGTGGAATCCAGGTACCGATTGGCGACGAAGTGAAAGTAGTACCGGGCGGCGCGGTTGCGATCGGCCAGG
>JAYRFD010000774.1:0-3933 GCA_041908565.1 Polyangia bacterium
CCTTCAATCAGACGCAGGGCATCGAACGGCCGGCCCAGCGCGATCAGCGTCTCGCCCTGGTCTTGGCGCACGGCCTGTCGCAAGGCTGCATCGCCTTGGCTGGCGGCAAGCTCCTCGGCGCGCTGCATCACCGACAGAGCCTGCAGCGGCTGACCGTTTTCGCGCAGAGCCCGGCCAAACACCGCCAGAAGCTGGGCACCTGGGCTTGCCTGCGGCCCTTCGCACAGCGGAGACAGCAGCGTCACAGCATCAGCCGATCGCGCTGCGGCAAGCAGACCCAGGGCCAGGGCCTGCGCGGCTGGAACCGACAGCGTCGGCGATGCCAGGCTCTTGGCTTCTTCCAGATCGGTCAGGGCGTCCTTGGGCGTCGGCGACTTTTGCAGGCGCCCCAGCCCACGCTGCATCAACGCGCGGGCAAGTCGGTCGTCGTAGGCCGTAGCGACCGGGGCTGTTCCCGTCGGATTTCTATTCGCTGCGGACGTCGTCGAGCTCTTGGCTTGGCCGGGCTGCAGGCTGCGCTGGCGGGCTTCTCGCAAGCTGCCGATGCCTTCGTCGATGCGACCCAGCTTCAGCTGCAGATCGGCGCGCAGGCTCAGCGCGGTCAGCGCGTCAGCGTCGGGCAGGTTCAGCGACTCGCAGCGCTGAAGCTCGGCCAGCGCGCGATCGGCTTTGCCGGCTTTGTTCAGCACGATCGCGAAGTCCAGACACAGGCGCAGGTTGCTGGCGTCGATCTGCGCGGCTCGTTCCAGCACCATGGCGGCTGCGGCCGGATTCGGCGGATCTTCCGCCATGTAGATATCGGCCAGCGCCTGCATGCAGACGGGGTGATCGCCGGCTTGACGCAGCGCCGCGATGGCTTCGGTCATGCGACCGCTGCGCTGCAGAGCCTGCGAAATCAAGACCGTCACGCTGGCCCGCTGATCGACGGAGAGCTGAGGCAGGATGCGCTGCAGCGTGGCCACCGACTGGGCATACTGACCCGCCGCCAGCTGGGCCTGTCCGATCAGCATCAGCACGCCCGGATTCCCCGATGAAGCCAAGTCGGCCAACGCGGCAGGCACTTCCTGCGGGCGCTTGGCGGCCAAAAGCGACCGCGCCAAGGTCAGGCGCAGCGTCGAAACATAGATTCCGGTGTCAAGTGGCGGCGGGTTCGGTAGGCCGCGTCCCGCTTGCGCAATCGCCGACGACAGCATGCGAATCGCCAGGTCGTGCTCGCCTGCTTCGGCTGCGATCTCGCCGAGCGTCGCTTGCAAGCGGGCGTCACTGGGACTGGCGCTTTGCACCTTGCTGCCTTCATCCAAGGCGTGGCGTAGGCGACGCATGGCAGCCAGCGATCGCAGAAGCTGAACCTGCAGCGGCACATCGCGCACGCCCGATCGCACTTGTTGCACGCACAGCGCGTAGGCGGCGGCGGCGTTGCCGCGACGCAGCAGCGTGTCGGCCAGCGGCGCGTACAGGTCCTTGCGCAGTGGGTTGATTTCCAGAAGCTGGCGGTACAGCGCAGCGGCGGCGGCTAGCTCGCTTTCGGCCTGCGATCGATCGCCGCGCAGGGCTGCATCACGTCCGCGTGTGTGGGCGGCCTGCGCTTCGTTGAGAGCCCGCCACTCGCGCTCGATCTCGCTGGTCTGTGCCCGCAGCGGCCGCGGCGACGGGCTGAACACAAGGCTCAGCTCGCCAAAGGCCAGCAGCAGGGGCAACAGACGAAGACGCATCGCTGGGGATAATACTGCAAGCAGCCGGCGGTCCGCGTGGCCTGTGTGGCCCATCGTTTGTGAACTGGAAGGCCGCTTGCGGTCAGGCGTTGCAGGGGTCGCAGGGGACGCAGGTTTGGGGCCGTCCTCGCTGCGATCGCGCCGGACCGAACCGCGGCAGAGCAAGGGCTAGGTGCGGGGCACGGTGCCGTCGTAATACGACACGCCGATGGTCTCGAGCTTGGCCTTGGCCTGCGGGCCGCGCAGGTCCTGCATCACGCGGTGGATGTCCTTGTAGCCGGGCGCGTCCAGCCTCGACACGAAGTCGCTGATCTGGTGCAGGTTGTAGTGCCAGGTGCAGCCCACCGCGATTGTCATGCCGCGCTTGTACGTCCGCACCATGACCGACTTTTCGTCGATGGGCAGCGACTTCAAGCTGTCGCGGAAGTTCTGCGTGTACTGGAAGAAGCCCTCGGCGTTCGACGTGTAGAAGCCGCGCACCTTCAGGTTCAGCTTGCGCGCCGTGTCGCCGATGCTGCGGATCGTCGTCGTGCCGTTCAGGTCGCCCTGACGAGCCAGCACACGACCGCCCTGCACCAGCGATCGAATGTACGCGTAGGCCGCGGGGTCGCCCAGCCACGTCGGGTGACGCTGTCCGACGCGCGTGTTGGCCACGTGATACATGTACGTCGCCATGCGATCGCGGTAGCGGTTGTAGATCTGCACCAGCTTGGCGTTGTCTTCCTTCGACGGGCTGGCGGCGTTCAGCACCTCGATCGCCTTGGCCGTGTTGCCTTGGCGGAAGAAGGCGCGGAAGTCTTCGGGCGTCGCGGCCTGCTGGATCAGCGCGTGGTACATGCGGTGGACGTTGACCACTTCCAGGTCGTAGTCCATCAGCACCAAAAGCTCGGATCGCGCGGCGGCCGCCATGGTGTAGTTCTGGTCGGTGGCCACGCCGATCCACACGCCGCCCAGGTTGGCCAGCTTGGAAAACATGACGTCGTGGCGCCACTCGTTCGACAGGACGTAGCGGGCCCACTTGGGCTCGGGCAGCTTTTCGCCCTGCGTCGCCTGCACGATCGCCTGCTGTTCCGCCGTAAGCGGAGGCGGAGCAGGGTTTGCGGGCAGGGCCGGCGGTTCCCATTTGGCCAGCGTGGCATCCAGCGTCAGCGGCTTGGATCCCGGTGCTTGCCCCGGACCTGCCCACGGCGCCGTGACCACGTGCGCTTGCGCCGCAGATTGACCGGCCAGCGCGGCCGGCAGGAGGCAGACCACAGAGGTGATCCAGCTTCCAAGTGAGAGTGATCTTAATAGGCTTGTTTTGTGATCTTTGGCACGCATGTTCCCGACATCAATCGTACCACGCAGTCGAAAATTACTGGAAGGCCCAAAAACAAAATTTTCGAGTGAAATTAGTAATTTAGAACACATAAATTGCTTCTAAGACTTCACAATATGTATTTCAAAAAACAAATCTTGCGACCGAACTTTTCTTCTCATTCCGCGATCGCCGCGGGCCGGCAGGTTGGCTGTGCCCGCAGTTGTGTGGCTGTCGACCGATCCGTAGACTCGGCAGCCATGTCTCGACGAGGCGCTTCCGTTCGCTGTCCGCGCAAGGCCACCCAGATCGCGGCATGGGTCCGCTTGGGTGCCTGTCTTGTGGGGCTGATTGGACTGGCCGCTTCCGTCGCTGCACACGCTGAACATGCGGCGATCGGGCCGACCCCCACGCGCGAATTTTTGCCGCTTTCCGCGGTGCGACCAGGCATGACGGGCCACGGCCTGACCGTGTTTTCCGGCACGCGTCCCGAGCGGTTCCCCGTCCGCGTCATCGGCGTGCTGCGTCAGTTTCAGCCGCAGCTCGACATCATCCTGATCCAAAGCGACGACGAGCGTCTGAAGCACAGCGGGATCGCCGCTGGCATGTCGGGATCGCCGATCTACTTGGAAGGCAAGCTGGCCGGAGCGCTGGCCTATGGCTGGTCGTTTGCCAAAGATCCCATCGCCGGTGTGACGCCGATCGACAACATCGTGCGCGAGCTACGCCGCCCCAGTCGACCGTCGCCCAGCCCGGCGCCGATCGCCGCGATTGGCGATCACAGCGCGGCGTTTTCAGATGTGTCGCCAGGGCTGCCGCCGCATGCACCCAGCGACGATCTGCGACGGGCGCTTCTGCACGAAGCCTGGGCCGATAGCGACCGTCCAGCCCTGCGCCGCCTGCGTTCGTCCATCGTCGGGACGA
>JAYRFD010000775.1:0-2063 GCA_041908565.1 Polyangia bacterium
CCCACCGCCTGCACGGCATCGCAGTGCACCAAGGCACCCTGCGCATGGGCCACGGCCGTTAGTTCAGCGATGGGATACAGGTTGCCCAATTCTTGGTTGCACAGGGCAAACGACACCAGATCGGCTGGATATTCTTTCAACAGCTCTGCCAATTGGTTGGCAGACAGCCGGCCCTTTGAATCACAGGGCAGATCGACGTGCGTGTGGCCCTGATCGGCCAGCGCCTGCAGCACTTGCCGAACCGAGGGATGCTCCAAGCGGCTGCTGACGATGCGCACGGATCGTCCACGCAGCCGATTCAAAAGCGCGACCGCACTGCGCAGCGCCAGGTTGTTGGCTTCGGTGCCGCCGCTTGTGAAGACGATCTCGCTGCTGTGGGCAGACAGCAGCGCGGCTACCTGGGCCCGCGCTTGTTCAAGGACCTGGCGGGCCTTTCGTCCTTCGCTGTGGATCGACGAAGGATTGCCGAAGCTGGCCTGGCCCACGTCGAGCATGCGCGCAAGGACCTGCCGATGAACCGGGGTCGTGGCGTTGAAGTCACAGTACAGGCGCTGCATGCACCGCCTTGTGGCAGAAATCCGCCGCCAGGAAAACCCCCGTCTTTGAATCGGCGATCCATCGACGACAATCCACCGCGAAGACGCCGTCCGCCGCGTCGATGCAGCCGCCCAGAATCTGGGCGGCGGGGCTTTGGGCGGCGGGCCTGTCTTACTGTCGCAGCGAACGCCAGGACAGCGCGCTGAACTGCCACGCGTCATCGCCCGACGTGCCCATGCCGTCGACCGTGCGACCTGCCACCAGCAGCGATCCCATAAGCTCTGGCGTGTAGACCAGCGAGGCACCGCTGCGCGCCTGTGGCACCGGGTCGCCCGTGATCGGTGTCCAGCGATAGTCGACCGGACTCCACGTCAGCGTGTCCGCAACGGGAGCCCCAGCCGTCGTTCCGCCGAACATCAGCATCGCTCCGTTGAACAGATCGAACGACACCGCGAAGTCATTGCGGCGAATCGGCGCCGTGTTGCCGTTCGGTGGTGGAAGCTCGGTAAACGTCGTGTCCAGCCGCCACACCTTGATGGTCGTCGGGTTTGCTTCGTCGCTGCCGACCAGCAGCACATAGCGGCCATCGAACACCATGCGCGGATTTGCAACGACAGGAGCAGCCATGCCCAGCGTGCGCGGTACCCACGTGCTGGTGTCACCGGGCAGATCCCAAACATCGCTCAGCGGCAGGCCCTGGGCCGACGTGCGCCCGCCGTACAGGACCAGCGAATCGACGCGCGAATCGTACGCCAAGGCCACCCCACCGCGGGCTGAAGGAGCCGTCGGCTGGTTGATGCTGCTCCACGCGCCGGTCTGATCCAGCACCCACAGATCATCCAGACCTTTGTTGCCATCGGTGGCCAAGCCGCCGAACAGGGCCACCGCGTGACGGCGCGCGTGATAGACCAGCGCGGTCGATCGTGCACTGGGATGGTTCAGCCCGCCGATCGGCTGCCAGCGTCGCTCGGCCGCCAGGAATTCCCAGGTGTCTGAAAGGGCCTTGCCCTGACTGCCCACGCCGCCGAACAGGATGACGCTGCGCCGTTCCGGAAAATAGGCCAGGCCGGCGCCAGAGCGCGCCGATGGATAACCGCTCGACAAGCTGGCGGCGTTGCCGATGTCGCTGCTCAGCGTCAGGGTCAGGCGCTTGTGCTGACCCGCCGGCACCATGTCGCTGCCTTTGCCGCGCAGCACCGGGCTGCCGGATAGCTCTGCGATCACATCCAGATCGACCTGGCTGCCGCGATCGCCCAAAAGAACGCTGAAGGCGATGGGAAAGCTCAGCGCGCTGCCGCCCTGCGGTGGCTTGCTGATGCGTTCCGTGGCGCTGCTGCCGTCGATGCCCACCAGCACGCGCAAGCGATCGCTCCGCTTGTCGCCATCGGCTTCCAAGCGAACGCTCAGGCAGGTCTGGCTAAGGCCATCGCAGACATCCGGGCCGCAGCCTGCCGCCAGACCGGAAAGACCACACAGCAGCCCTGCAAACATTCCCAATGGAGTCAGACAGCCCAGGCGGCGCATAA
>JAYRFD010000776.1:0-1534 GCA_041908565.1 Polyangia bacterium
GATCGGCATCTCGACGCCGATGCGCGCCGCCAGATCGTGGACCGAGCGCGTCGTCTTGACGCCTTCGGCCACCTGTCGCATCTCGGCCAGTGCTTGCGCCAAGGTCTTGCCCTGTCCCAGAAGCAGGCCGCAGGTCCGGTTGCGGCTCTGCGGACCGTTGCAGGTCAGCACCAAGTCGCCCATGCCCGCCAGGCCCGCCAGCGTCAGCGGATTGGCGCCCAAGCGCACGGCTAGGCGTGAAATTTCCGCCAGGCCCCGTGTGATCAGCGCGGCCCGCGTGTTGTGACCAAAACCCAGTCCTTCCGCCATGCCACACGCCATGGCGATGACATTCTTGACGGCGCCACCGACCTCGACGCCGATGACATCGTCCGACGTATAGACTCGGAACGCGCCGGTCTGGAAGGCTTGCTGCACTTGCTCCGCGGTGCTGCGCTGCTCTGCCGCCGACACCACGGCGGTCGGCTGACCTTCGGCCGTCTCGCGCGCGAAGCTGGGCCCCGACAGCACAGCCAGGCGAGGATGCAGCGACGCGGGCAGCGCCTGCTTCATGACCTCGATCATCGGGCTAAGCGATTCGTTTTCGATGCCCTTGCTGGCCGTCACCACCAAGGCTTGCGCGGGCAGCTTGGCTGCGATGCTGGAAAGGACATCGCGTGTCGTGTGCGATGGCACGACCGACACCACAAGCGATGCGCGATCGGTCGGCAGCGCCGCAACGGCTTGGCCGAGATCCGCGCAAAAACGCAGGCTGTCCGGCAGGCGTAGGCCCGGCAGATAGCGCGCATTTTCCCGTCGCTGTTCCATGTCAGCCAGCTGACCGGCATCGCGCCCCCAGACGGTGACCGCGTGGCCTCCTTGGCACAGCACGCAGGCCAAGGCAGTCCCCCAGCTTCCAGCTCCAATAACGATGGCTTCCATAGACTGTCCTATGCGCTGTGCGTTTGCGTGTGTAGTAGGGAGGGCGGTGGAGGTAAGAGCTGACTACGCTAGGAGGCCAGGATATCAAAAGCCGCCGCGTACTTGGAACTTTTCCGCCGCGCGGATCGCCCCCGCGGTGTTGCGCGAAATACAGGGGTCTTACAGGCGCACGCGCAGGCCTAGCTGCACAAGCTCGACTGGGCACTCGGGGCGGGAAAAGCCGTAGACGCGCTGGTGTTCGGTGACGAAGCGCACGACCAGATCGCTGGCTGGCGTGGCGGCGGGTCCACCCGGGCCGATGCCCCGCAGAGTCAGCACCCCGGCTTGTCCGCGATAGCGTAGCTCGGCGCTCCACTCGGCATCGGAAGGCACACCACCGTGCGTGGCTACACCGGCGCTGGGGGGCAGGAACGCGGCCAGGCCGCTCTGCAGGTGCTGCAGGGTTCTTGCCAGAAGACCGCTCTGCTGCGCCCCGGATGCCTCGGTGAACAGTGACTGCGTCGCTTCAAACACGGCGCGGGCCCGCAGCGTGCCCCACAAGGCGGCGGCGACGAAGTCCAAGCGCAGCACGGGCCGCGGTGGCATCGCGACTGAGCGTTCAACGGGAACGGCA
>JAYRFD010000777.1:0-7610 GCA_041908565.1 Polyangia bacterium
AAAAGCCGGTGCCCGCGGCGGAAAAGCCGGCGGCTCCCGCCGTGGAAAAGCCCGCGCCCCCTGCAGAAAAGCCAGCGGCTCCGGCCGAAAAACCGGCGGCTCCGGCCGAAAAACCGGCGGCTCCCGCTGAAAAGCCAGCGCCTGCGGCCGCCCCTGCGCCGACCAGTCCGTAGCCCCCCGCAAATCTTCGTTCGTTGTCCGGTCGTTGCATGCGCAGCCCGTTGCATGCGGCAGTCGGTGCATGCCGGTCGGTCGCCGCGCGCGGAGCCGTGAAGCCGCCTGGATGACGATGACCGCACCCAGATCGTGAGTCGCGGAGCGCTCTATCGCGATCGTTCCTTTACGTGCGAAAATTCAGCTCGCGTGCGGTCAAACAAACCAGCCCAACGTGGCGTGCAGACTCCTCGGTTCCCCTGGCAGCGGCACGGCGCTGCGGAGTTCCTGCGCAACCGCCCTTCCGTTTTGCGAGGTGCGCAGCACAACGCCCTGCGTTCCATCCTGCTGGGTCTGGCCCTGACGGGACTTGTAGCCTGCGGCCAGGACAACACCCCCGCTGCGACCTGCAAGACCGACGACAGCTGCTTGTCTGGCGATGCCCTTCGCTGCGAAGCGGGTCGCTGCGTGACGCCGCGCTGCCCCAGCGGGACGCGCTATGTGCCGGGTGGACGCTACCTGCGTGGCTGCGCAGCAACGGTCGAAGGCTGTGAAGCCAGTGCGCAGCCGCAGCACACCGTGACGTTGACCAGCGGCTTCTGCCTGGCCGAGCACGAAGCGAGCGTCGCCGAGTATCGAAGCTGTCTTGCTGCCGGCAGCTGTCCGCACCCCGCCTCGCCCGAAACGCTGGCCAGCCTGCGCTGCTCGAGCGATCGCGCGACCTTCACCATCGATGCCAGCGGCGACGAGTCCCTGCCGATGAGCTGCCTTCTGTGGGCGGAAGCGGCGGCGTACTGCATGGCCAGCGGCGGACGCCTTCCCACCGAAGCCGAATGGGAACGCGCCGCCCGCGGTCGAGACGACCGCCCGTTCCCATGGGGACGCACAGCGGCCGTCAGCTGCGATCAGGGCACCAACTTCGCCGGCCTGGGCTGCGCGGAACAACCTTGGCCCACCAGCAGCATGGATCGTTCCGGTGTCATGCAGCGGGGCCCCTTTGGTCACCTGGATCTGGCCGGCAATCTTTCCGAATGGGTGGCCGATTTCTTTGACCCCAGCGCCTATGCCAGCTGCGGCAGCGCCTGCAGCGATCCGACGGGACCACAGGCCGATCCAGCAAGTGGCGTGCGCGTGCGACGGGGCGGCGCATTCCTAAGCCCGCTGTCCGAGCTGCGATCGTTCGCGCGCGAGTTCCATCGCCCGCAGGGTCCGCGATCCGATCTGATCGGGGTGCGCTGCGCCTTTCCTGCAGCGAACTAGCCTCCACTGCCCGCGCATAGAACCCGCCAAGTCCCTCGCGATATGATGAGGGCGACCGCCACTTACCTTCTTGGGGGAACCATGTCACGCCTAGCTCTGCTCGTTCGCCTTGGCTTTGCTCTTGCTGCTTTGATCCCAGCTGTTTGGCCAGCCAGCGCGCGCGCGGGGACCTGTCCCAACCTGGCGATCATCGTCGACCGATCGGGATCGATGCTGGACAACGTGGCCGGCACAACACCCATGGCCGGAGAGCTGTCGCGCTGGCAGATCGCCAAGAACGCGATCACCACTCTGGTCACGCAGTACGACGGCAAGCTGCCGATGGGCATCTCGTTCTTTCCCAAGGCCGCCAGCAGCTGCCAGACCAGCGGCTTCGCCGTGAATCCCGGCTATGGCACCAAGATGTCGATCCTGCAGACTCTGGACAACCCGCAGGTGACGCCAGTCGCAACGGCCCTGACCCCGACCTGCGGAGCCATTGATGCAATCGCCGCCGATCCGGCCATGAAAGATGCCAGCCGCGGCCAGTACATTCTGCTGGTCACCGATGGTGCTCCGCGCTGCCAAAGCACCGCTGGCTGCACCTGCGACGCCTGCAACTCGCTGGGCGCCGTGTACGCCGCGACAGAGTCAGTCCGCCTGGCCAACATGCAGTCCCCCAGCATCCACACCTTTGTCGTCGGCTTTGGCGGCAACCTGGGTGCAACGGAAAAACAGAACCTCAACGACATGGCCAAAGAAGGGGGCGAAGCCAATCCCGATCCGGCCTTCGACTACTACCCGGCCGAAACCGAAGCCGCCTTGGCCATGCAGCTGGACCGCATTATTCGCACAATCACAGGATCCGGAGACGCTGGCCCCAGCAGCGTGCTGTGCGATGACTCGTGCTACACCAAGGGCTGTCCGGCGGGGCAGATCTGCGTGCAGGCGGTGTGTCAAAGCAACCCCTGCGCCGGCAAGACCTGTGGCGCAGGCGAGTACTGTTATTCCGACGGAACAACGGCCAGCTGCGTCGCCACCTGCAACGCCAGCTGTGGCACCGGCAGCCGCTGCGTGCGTGGCGAGTGTGTCGCCGATCCCTGCGGCACCCCGTGCTCTTCGGGACGCAGGTGCGATCCGGTGACGAAGCAGTGCCAGCTGGATCAGGCCTGCAATGGTGTCGTCTGCAAAGCGGCGCAGTCCTGTCAGGCCGGCAAGTGCATCGACGATCCCTGCCAGTACGTCAGCTGCCCTTCGGGCTTTGCCTGCGTGCAGTTTGAAGGGACGTGCCTGCCGTCAGGCGATGGCTCTGTCGCACGTGGCTGCAGCTGCCAGCTGCACGGTGAACCCAGCCACAGCCACTGGGCCGCGCTGTTGGCTCCGCTGCTGCTTCTGTTTGCCGCCCAACGCAGCCGCCGTGGGCGCACGACACCGTCAGCCTAGGCACGTCGGCGCACTGCGGGTCCGCCCGTCGTTCTGCAGTCCTTTCGTCCAGTTGGCGCGGGTCTCCGCAGACCCTGGACTCCTCTTCCTGCGACGGTTCTGCACGTGATACGATGAATGCGAGAGACAAGTGCCGTCGGCACCGCTGCACGTGCTCAGGGCTGCACTTGCTGATACCCACCTGCACCTAGGAGATTTGCCATGCGGCGTAAAACGCTTATCGGCCTTGGCTTGGGACTGAGCGCACTCGTCAGCTTTTCCTGCAACTCGGTGATCACCTCGGGAGAAGCCTGCCCTCCGGATCAGCCGTCTTGCGATCCCAACAACCCCGGCGGCACCGGCCCCATCGAGATGACGACCGGCGTCGGTCCGGGCGGCGGCGGTGGCGGCGGTGGCACGGTGCCCTTTGATCCCAAGGGCGACGGCAGCATTGGTGTGTCGGTGGATCCCAGCGGCAACATCATCCTGGATCCGACGGCGGGCACCAGCACGCAGCAGTCTGTGATCTGGGTCGCCAACAGCGGTGACGGCACGGTGTCGAAGATTGACACGCGCACGCACAAACAGCTGGCGCGCTACAAGACCCATCCTGGCAACATCAACGCCGACCCCTCTCGCACGACGGTGAGCCTGGGCGGTGACGTCGCGGTCGCCAACCGATCGGCGGGCGCCGCCAACGGATCCGTCATCAAGATCGCCGGCGACAAGGGCAACTGCGTCGATCGCAACGGCAACGGGCGCATCGACACGTACGAGGGCGAAGCGACCACGCTGCCTGCCCCGTACAACACGTGGACCGACGAAAAGGTCCCGCCCGATGAGTGCATCCTGTGGTTCACCAAGGCCAACACCAACGCGGCCGGAACGGTGATGGAGACCAAGCCGCGCGCCGCCGGCTGGGACGGCGAGATCACCGACACCAGCTTGAGCCAATACCTGTACGTCGGCCTGTACGACAGCAGAGAAGTCCTGCGCATCGATGGCGCCACCGGTGCCATCGTCAAGCGCATCCAGATGGGCAACATCTCGCCCTACGGCCTGGCGCTGGACAAAAATGGCAACGTCTGGGTCATGGATCGTGGATCGGGCAACGGTGCGCTGGCCAAGATCGAGGTCAAAAACCCGACGGAGCCGGACAAAATCAAGACCTATACCGGCGCCGCTGGCTGCAACTACGGCATCACGGTGGACCCGCGCGGCTTGGTGTATCACGCGTTCAACAAGTGCCTGGCGCGCTTCGATCCGGTGGCTGAAAAATACGAGCTGTTCACCATCAACGCCGCGACTCAGCTGCGTGGGTTGGCGATCGACAACAAGTACAACCTGTGGGTGGCAGACAGCGGCGTGGGCGTGCATCACGTCGATGTCAGCGCGCTGCCGCCGGCCACCGGCAGCTCGATGGTCTATCGCCAGACCCTCAACACGCAGGGTACCAACGCCGGCGTCGGCATCGACTTCGACAACAAGACCTGGGTCGTCTCGGACAACGGTGGTAGCTCGCACGCCTACCAGATCCTGCCGGGTGCCCAACCGGGGCAGGCCACCGTCGAGTTCACGTACAACAGCGCGAACAATGGAGCGCTGAACAACTCTTATATGTACTCGGACATGACGGGGTATCAGCTGCGCAACGCGTCGCGCGCTGGCACGTTCCGCACGACGTTCCAAGGCTGCCAGACCGGCAACACGACGTGGACCAACCTGAACTACAGCGTCAATGCGCCGCGCGGCACCAAGGTCTCGATTCGCTATCGCGGTGCCTCCAGCACGGCTGAGCTGACCAACTCTCCGTGGAACACGGCTTCGGGCACGTCGCCGGTGCCGATCTCGGTCACCGTGCCGATGGGCCAGACGCCGCGCTATCTGCAGGTGGAAGTGACCATGACCTCGGTCGATGCCGCCCTGACGCCGGTTCTGTCCGGTCTGTCGGCCGGCTTCACCTGCGCGCAGGTCATCGGCTAGTCCCGCTGCGCCTTCCTGCTGCGCGCGGCTGCGTCGATTCGGGCGCAGCCGCGTCGCTGTGTAGCTCCCCGCGATCGCTTCATCCACACCGCGACTTCATCCGCTCAGCCGCTTCATTCGCACCGCGCAACCCCGCAAAGAGTCGTCGCATCGCAAGGCCGACCGCGACGACTTCCTTGTCGGGCACACCGGTCCGCGACCGCACAGGCGGGCGGCGGCTTGCTTACCTGCGCAGGTTGACGAAGTCGTAGCGGAAGCCGTAGCTGTCCCCGTCGGTGGGTGGCGGCAAGCGCAGGCCGCGAATCACGCCCAGCACGCAGGCCGCGCCGTCTTCGGCGCCATCGATGTTCGCTTCGCTGACGCGACCATCCGACTGAACCGTCAAGTCCACCGAGATCTTGGGCGGCGGGCTGGCGTCCGCTGGATAGCAGCGCAGGACCGCCGGCATGGCTTTGCGCATGACGCCGTTTACGTTGATCGCTGAGTCATTCAGGCCAGCCCCGGGCTTGCCCGGACTGGCTGCTGCCACCGGCGGCTGTCCGACGGCAATTGGACGCATGCCTGGCTTGCCTTTTTTCCCGCGCGGCCAAGGGATGACCGCAGGCTTGCCAGCGGGCGGTGCCATCGCAACGACCGGCAGCGCGGGCTCTGGCAGATCTTCTGGGCCGCGGATCGGCGGCAGCTTGTCAGGCACCCCAACCCGAGCCGTCGCCACAGCGGGTGCCTTGATTTCTTCCTTTACGGGCTGGGGCCCATTCGCAACGGGGTCGACGATCACCGGTCGAGGATCGGCGGGCGACTTCGTCGGGACGTTGCCCGCGCTGCCCGTCGAGCCGCTGCCCGTCTGGCCAACGCCGTCGACCTGCGTGGACGTCGTGCCATCGCCGGTCTGAACTGGGCCGGTGGCCAGCGCGGGATCCTTGGCCCGTCGCTGCAAGACCGAATAGCCAAGCCCAGCCACCACGACCAGCGTGGCCGCCCCCGCAGCCACAGCGACCAGCACACCGCTTCTGCGTCGTGGCGCCGGCACCGGCTTGTCGATGACCAGCTCGCCACCGCCCACGCTGGAAGCATTCGATGTGCGATCCCCCAAGGCGGCAGCCGGGGGCAAAGGCGGACGCGGCCCCGCGGACTTGCTGGCGGTACCAGCCGCGGCGCCCAAGCTCGGCGCTATGGCCGAAACCAAAAGCGGAGCGACCATGTGGCTGGCCTGCTTGAGCAGCGCCTTTTCAGCCTCTTCCAATGCGTCTTTCAACGCCACCGCGGTCTGGTAGCGATCTTCCGGCCGACGCGAGCAAGCGCGCGCGATGATACCGTCGACCAGCGGAATTCCGCGCTCGCCAAACAAAAGCGGCGGCAGCTTGGCGGCCATGATCTGCTGCCGCTTCTGTTCCAGCCGCTCGGCATTGAACATCTTGTCGCCAAACAAGCACTCGTACAGCAGCGCGCCGACGGCGAAGATGTCCGATCGCGCATCGACTTGATGGGAATCACCGCGCGCCTGTTCCGGCGACATGTACGAAGGCGATCCCAGCAAGCGGCCGGTGCCGGTGATCTCGACGCCGTCCAGCAGCTTGGACAAGCCGAAGTCCAGGACCTTCAGCGCGGTGTCCAGCTCGTCCGGGCCCGGCGATTCGACGCGCACCAGGAACAGGTTTTCGGGCTTCAGATCGCGGTGGATCACGCCGCGGCGATGGGCGGCGTTCAGCGCATCGCACAGCTCGATCATCAGCCGCACGGCCAAGCGCGGCGGCAGCGGGCCGCGTTCCAGACGGTCGCGCAGCGTCTCGCCAAGGACCAGCTCCATCGCCAGATAGGGCCAGGCGTTGGGGTCGTCGCGAAAGTCGGTGATGGCGACGATGTTGGGGTGCCCTAGCTGAAAGGCGCTTTGGGCTTCGCGGCGAAAGCGCGTTCGCAGCTCGGGATTTGATACCAGCTGCGGGTGCATGAACTTGATCGCACACGGCCGCTGCAGGTGCAGGTGGAAGGCGCGATAGACGACTCCGACGCCGCCCTTTCCCAGCTGCTGATCCAGACGGTAGATTCCGTCCAGCACATCGCCGGGCTGAGGCTGCTTGCGCACCTTCAGAGCCGTGGCCGAGTCCACTTGATGTGGGTTCTGTTGCTGATCGCTCATGCCGTGGACCGTATCGTCCCCCCCGTTGCCGCAACGGACAGGGCCAGACCGCTTATCGTACCACGCGGCTTGGCACTTCCGTGCAGGTTGCAAGCAAGTTCGCAGCCTTAGCTGCAGCGCCGACCGACCGGACCCGCCCACAACCCCAAAGAGGCCTTGGCTTCGCCGATGGCGCAGGTTTCGGCGAAAAAACAGCCTCTACAAAGTAAGACTAACGGCCCCGCCCCTGGGGGCAACCCCGATTGTTCGGCGGGCCTTATTTGACGGCGCGGACCTGGGCCACGCTTTCGGCCAGCGCAGCTACCAAGCGACCGATGTCTGCAGATGTCGTATCCGGTCCCAGCGAGACGCGGATGGCCTCGCGAGCGTGCGCTTCAGACTGCCCCAAGGCCAGGATCACCGACGACGGCTTGACCGATCCAGAGCTGCAGGCCGACCCAGTCGACACCGCAATGCCGCGCAGGTCGAGGTTCATCAGCAGAAGCTCTCCTTCGACGCCGGCGAAGGCCAGGTTGCTGGTGCCGGGAGCACGCGATTCCGCAGCGGCAGCACAGCCCTGCACGCGCGCCCCAGCGATCGTCGACAACACGCGGGCTTCCAGATCATCGCGGCGCGCCGCCAGCGCCTGCCAGTCCGAAAGCAGCCCATCGCAAGCCAGCACGGCCGCCTGCCCCAT
>JAYRFD010000778.1:0-11396 GCA_041908565.1 Polyangia bacterium
ATCGAACAGGTTGCCAGCCGCGATCTACCGCCCGCCACCGAGCTATACGGCGTGACGTTTTCCGACATGAAAAGCAGCCTGGGCTGGCCGGTGACGCTGATCGAAGGCAGCGTGCGCTGGGTCGATCGCAGCCAGCGCGAACAGCGAGGGGTGAGGCTGGTCTATTGCCTGCAGATCTTCGATGCCTGGGCGGCCATCGTGGTGACGGCTCCGGTTCATCACCTGCCGGCCGGCGATCGCACCGAGATCCTGCGCGTGCTGGGATCGGCGCAGCCAGAACAGGGTGGCAACGAAGTGGTCGCACTGGCCGATGTCTTTCGCGTCGCTGGCATGAGTCCTGCGCCGCGCGTTCTGTGATAGCGTCTTCATCATGTCCCCCGAACCGAATGTGGTGCGCTGGATTGCCCCCTTGGTCCTGTCGTTTGTGGCCCTGGCCTTCGCCATGATCGGCATCTTCCGGCCCGAGTTCCTGTGGAGCATGGGCAAACTGCAGACCGGTCGACGCGTGCTGGGCGACAGCGGTCTAAGCGCGTTCTTCGTCGTGCTGGCCGTGCTGCTGTTGGCGATGGCGATCTTTACGTTCGTTCGCCTGGGCGCGCAGAAAGCCGACTGAGCAGCGTCACGGATCGCAGAAGATGCCGCGGTTCAAAAGAAGCTGCGGATCACAGGCCCGCTTGCGCAGATGAAGCTCTGCCAGCTGTGCGCCGAGCTGCCGCTGCAGGAATTCGCCACGGTCGAAGACACCGGGCTGCGTGACATCGATCGAGGCCAGGTACAGCCGGGCTCCCGCCCGCAGGGCCTGCGCGGCAAGCGGACGCAGAAACGGCAGGCAGCGATCGACATCGGTCTGGCTGTAAAGCCGCGGACGCAGCGCTAAAGCGACGCTGGGCCCGTCGACGGATGCGGGCGATAGCGGCAGACCAGGCTTTTCGGGCAGCACCATCAGCGCACTGCCTTCCGGAAACGCGAAGACCCAGGGAGACTCGGCCACCTGCTGACAGATCGACTGCAGCGCGGGCAGTCCGCTTGGCAGCGGAAACACCAGCTCGACATTGGGGCAGCGATAGTTCCAGGTCGCGATGGGGTCGGCGGCGGCGTGGGCCAGACGATCGCCGAAGAACGCAGGCGATCGCTCGGTGGCCAGTAGACCATCTTCGGCAGCGTCGGGCGGAACCGGACAAGATGCATCGGAACAGAAGTTGCCGACCACCGCTTCGATGAAAAAAGGCTGGCTGCCGCGCGGCCAGTGCAGGGTCGAACGGAAGAACTCATACAGGCGGTGATCGCGAATGCGATCGGCATCGTGCAGGAACGCCGACAGCGAATCCCAGCGCAGCGTGCGTCCTGCGATCGTCGTCGGTCGGGCCAGAAGCCGCAGGCGCGCGGCCGCGATCACGCCCAGCTGTCCGCGACCGCACAGCACATAGCGCGCACGATCATCTTGGGCATCCAGCTGCAGCACGTCGCCGGTCGGCGTGATCAGCGTGATGTCCAGCACGCTGTGCGCCTGCAAGCCGTGGTGCAGCGACGTATCGCCGATGCCGCCCACCGACAGCGTTCCAGCGACGGTCATGCGCAGGTTGTCGGTCAGTACGACCGGGCGCAGCCCATGCGGGGCCAGCGCGTGCATCAGGGCCAGCCAGGTTGCGCCGCCTTCGACACAGACCTGCAAGCGCTCGCGATCGATCTGCAAGACGCGATCGAGTCCGCGCATGTCGACGATCACGCCTCCGTCGCTGAGCACCTGGCCACCAGCGCTGTGCGCGGTGCCGCGCACTTTCCAGGGAACGCCGGCTTGATGGATTCGCTGCACGCAGGCGGTCAGCTGATCCAAGCTGGCCGGACGCAGCACCAGATCGGGCGTGCGCGTCAGATACTTGCCAAAGTCGATGGTGTAGTTCGATCGAAAGTCGGCGCTGCGATCCAGATCCGTCGCGTGCAGATGCGAGAGGTTGGCCTGTTGTGCCCAGGCCGCGATGTCCGCGAGGGTCATCAGGTCCAGTGGTTCAGGACGCCGCGACCGACCGGCGGCACCGGAGCACCGCGCGAACCGGGAAGCCGCTGCACCGATTCGACGACGGCGTTGAAGCGCGCCATGTGCTCGGCGGACCCGGCGTGGTTGGCCAGCACATCGATCGAAAGAGGGTAGGCATAGCGATCGTCGTGCATCACCACCAAGGTGCGCAGGGTGACTTGGCGGTCGTCGTTGGTGCCGCGAAGTTCCCAGGTTTCACCGGCCAGCGCGGCGGTTTTGCGCGGGAACGGGCCGGCGCTGTTTTCGACGGACAGGCCGTGGATCGGGCGCACATGGCGCGTCAGATCGGCCGCCTGCCACATCGCAAGCGGGATGGCCGGATACACGCAGATCACCGTCGGATCGTGTGGATATGTCGGCGCGTAGTAATAGGCGTGCATCAGGCTGCGCTCGACGCCAAAGAAGCCGGACGGAGGGCTGAAAAGAAAGCGCCGTCGTCGCAGACCCAGGTAGTGCGTGTCGGCCAGCACCAGCTTGCGCACCTGATCTTCGAAGCGCGCGAACTGATCGGCACGCAGGGCCAAGCCGGCGATGCGCGCGTAGAAGTCGTCGCCAAAGACATAGCCAATCGATCGCTGCACCGGCGTGGCCACGCCTTCCAGCACGCCCTCTAGCACGACGAGCGCGGCGTATTCTCCTTCTTGCGTGGTCAGAAGCTCGGGCAGGCGCTGACGCGTCACGCGAAAGCGCGGATCGCGAGCTTGGGCCGCCGCCAAAAGCGCTGGGATCGGCAGCATCGGTCGCAGGCGTTCTTCGTACCGGATGGCGCCGCAGGTCGGTCCTTCAGGCGGGGTCAGCGTGTACCCGCCGTTACGAGCCACCATCGACCAGCCAGGTACCTGCGGGATCATCGTCTGTCATGTTACGGGAAGGGGCGGACCGCTGACAATGCGGCCGCTTGCTTCGGCGCTGTAGTGCCGGGCCATCGTGGGGACCTGGCGGGTGATATTCTGCGGTGGGGATTCATGGCATACACGCTGCGGGGCAAGGTCCGAATCGAGCTTGAAGTCCAGCGCGGGCGTCTGATCGCGAAGACCTTCGTCGATGATCAGCCCGTCGAAGCCAGCGATGCACTGCTGGCCGGCTTGGCATCGTTCCTGGATGGACGGCGACCGGTGATGGCGCAGCTTTCTGCGCTGACGGCGGCGCAGGTCTTGGTGGAAGAACGGCCACCCCTTTCGTTCGGCGGGGACGATCGGGTGCGGCTGCTGGACGAAGCCGCGATCGAGGTCCTGCCCAGCCCACAGCCCGTCGGGGCGAGCCTGGTGCGACCCAATGCCTCGCTGCCGATCAGCTTGTTTGTGCCCGCCGAAAGGCAAGGCCCGCTGCAGCGCTTGGCGGCTGAACTGCACGCCGGCTGGGAACGCATGCTAAGCGCCGCGCAGAGCCGTGGCCTGACCGTCGACGCCAAGGCGGCCGAGCGCATCTTGAGCGACCTGTGTGAAGAGCGCTTGGCCAGCGATCCTGCGCTGTCGAGCGTGCTGCACAAGATCGAAAGCCATCCGCTGCAGCTTGCCGCGCGCGCTCCGCTGCAGAGCGATGACATCGCTTTCCCGATCGACAGCCTGCGCATCCTGGGCGATCGCCGCGCCGCTGTGCGTGATCGCGCGGTCAGCCCGCCGCTGCGCATTCAATGCAGCGCTGCGATTGCGGACTACGGTCAGCTGTTTGGGCGCTTGTGTGCCGGCATCACCGGAGCCGATCTGCAGGCCGAGCTAGGACGGGCCCCGCGTGCCATCGCGCAGCTTGTGGCCGATCTGCAGCGGGCAGGGTTTCTGAAAGTGTCGCCGCCGGTGCCGTCGCTGGATATTCCCCCAGGGACGGTGACCCACCTGGGCCACGCGACGCTGCTTGCCAACTTGGGGGGCGGCTACGTGCTGGTCGATCCGTTTCTGCCGCCGGCCAGTCAGCTGGATTCGCTGCGGCCTCCATCACTTGCTGAATTGCCGCCGCTATCGGCGATCGTCATCACGCACCACCACTGGGACCACGTGCATCTTGAGAGCTTGCTGAAGCTGGACAAGCGCGTGCCGGTGTACGTGCCGCAGCAGTCGCAAGACCGGGCGCTGCGACCGCGCACCGAGCGCCTGCTTGCCTATCTGGGCTTCAGTCAGGTCCATACGCTGGCCCATGGCGACTCGTTTCCCGTCGGCGAAGGCGGCCGAGTGCAGGCCGTTCCATTCTTTGGCGAAGATCCGACGCGCCTGGAATATGTCGGCAACTGTTACGCGCTGATCCACCACGATCGTGCGGCCTTGGTGCATGTCGACAGCGGCACGGACTGGCAGGGACGATCGTCGGTGACAAGCGGTGAAGCGCGGCGCTTGGCCGATCGCGTCAAGGTCGTGTCGCCCGTGTTCGCAACGCGCCGGCAAGAGCTGGGCACGCTGGTCGAGCACACCTGGGAATTCCTGCTGCGTCCCGCCAATGAGTGGCCGATGCCGACGGAAAACTGCTGCAACTCGGCCGCGTTTCTGGCCGCGTTGTGTCAGCAAGCCCGAAGCCCCTGGCTGGTGATCTATTCGGAAGGCGGTGCGGCGTTTTATCCCGATGGCACCAACTTCCTGCGTCGTCCTGACGAGCCCGCTCGCATCGCGCCATACGAGTACCTTTGGGATCCCTGGGAACAGATCGTCGCAGCTGCTGAGCACTGCGGCACGCAGACCCACATGTCTTCGCCATTTCAGCGCTTTGAAATCGGCGGTGGGCCCATCGCGGGCTCGGCGCGGGCGCCGGATCCGCGCTGAACGAAGCGAGGGCCGACGATCGGGGGTCGACGATCGAGGGCTGACGATCGAGGGTCGACGATCGGGGGCCGACGATCGATGGCGGCGACTGAGGGCTGACGATCGAGGGCCGACGATCGACGACCAACCTTCGATGAAGTTAGGTCGTGGCGGCGGGCTGCAGATCAGGCTGCGAGGGGGCGCTTGGCGCCGCATCGTGGCCGAACTGCAGGCGATGCAGGCGAGCATAGACGCCGTTTAGCGCCAACAGCTGACCGTGCGTGCCACTTTCGACGATGCGTCCCTTGTGAAAGACCAAGATGCGATCGGCCGCTTGAATCGTCGACAAGCGGTGGGCAATGACCAGCGAGGTGCGTTCGCGCAGCACGACCGCCAAGGCCGACTGCAGGCGCGCTTCGGTGTCGGAATCAACGCTGGCGGTGGCTTCGTCCAAGATCAAAATCGGCGTGTCGTGGTACAGCGCGCGGGCAAACGACAGCAGCTGACGTTCGCCCGAGCTGAAGTTGCTGCCGCGCTCATCCACCGTTGCTGAAAGACCGCCGCGGCGCTCGAACAGTTCCCAGGCGCCCAAGCGACGCAGAGCCGATTCGGCGCGCTCGCCATTGGGCTGCGGGTCGCCCATCGCGATGTTGGAAAGCACGGTGCCGCTCCACAAGAAGATCTCTTGCGGCACGCAGGACAGGCGCTGGCGTAGCTCGTCGCGGCGCAGGGTGCGGACGTCGCGTCCTTCGATGCGCACGACGCCAGACACCGGCTGGTACAGGCGAAGCAGCAGGCTGGCCAGCGTGCTCTTGCCGGCGCCGGTGGCACCGACCACGGCGATTTTTTCACCGCGCAGCGCCGCAAACGAGATGCCGCGCAGAACGGGCACGCCCTTTTTGTATTCGAAGTGAACGTCTTGCATCTCGAAGGCGGGCGCGGTGGGCGATGGCTCATCACTACGACCGGCCTGGGCTTCGTCATCGGGCTCGATGTCTTTTTCATCCAGCAGCTGAAAGATGCGCTCGGCCCCGGACAGCGAGCTTTGCAGGACGGTGAAGCGCGTCGAAAGCAGGCTGATCGGCTCGAAGAACTGACGGATGTACTGCGTGAAGGTGACGACCAGCGCGAAGCTGACCGGATGGGTGGCGCTGCCGACGCGCTTGCCACCGACCCACCAAAGGACGCTGGCGATGCACAGCGTGCTGATCATCTCGATGGCGGCATCCAGCACGGCTTCATAAAAAATCGATCGCTTGTTGGCGTCGCGATAGGCGGAGTTGATGCTGTCGAACTCGCTGGCCATGGCGGCCTCGCGCGCGTAGGCCTGAACGACGGCGATGCCGCCGACCTGTTCGTTCAGAAACGCGTTTAAGCGAGCGGTCTTGGTGCGGATGTCGCGATAGGCGCGCTTGCTGCCGTTGCGCACGTAGTTGACCAGCACCAGCACAAACGGCATGGCGGCAAACGCGATCAGCGCCAGTTCCCAGTCCAGGTACAGCATGGCGGCGATGATGCCGACCAGCGCGATGACATCGCCGAACGCGTTGAAGACGCCGCTGGCGAACATTTCACTGACGGCATCGACGTCGTTGGTGGCGCGGGTGACCAAGCGACCGACCGGCGTGCGATCGAAGTAACGCAGCGGCAAGCGCTGCAGGAAGGCGAAGATGTGCGTGCGCAGATCGCCCATGCTCAGCGCGCCGGTCAGCTGCATCGCGTACATCTGCATCACGGTGATCAGCTGCGACACCAGCACCAAGCCGGTCAGCACCAAGCCATCGCGGAACAGGGCGCTGGACTGCTTGGCGGCTGCGTGCGCGACTACGTTGCCCATCAGAAGCGGACGCAGAAGTCCCAGGCCGGCCAGCGAAAGTAGAGCGATGCCTGACAGCAGCAAGTAGCGCAGGTGCGGCCGAACAAAGGGCCACAGGCGAGCCAGGTTGCTGAAGTCGGCGCCGCTTTTTACGGATTCCTCTTCGTGAAAGGCGCGCAGCTTGGCTTCGGCTCCCGACGGAGCGTCGCCCTTTTTGCCTTTGCTGGGGGCCGTCGCGGCCGCACCGTCGGTCGGAGGTGTCTGGGGCGTGCTCATAGCGAGCCTCCGTTTGATGCGGCGTTCGATGCGGCGGTCGACAGGGCCGGGGAAGAATCGGGCACGACACTTTGACCGAGCTCTTCCAGTTCTTTGGCGCGCTGCTGTTCGCGAGCAAAGCCGGCATAGATGCCGCCCAGACGCAGCAGGTCATCGTGCGTGCCGCTTTCAACGACGCGCCCCTGATCCAAGACCAGGATGCGCTGACAGCGAGCGGCCGCAGCGACGCGGTGCGTGATCAAAAGCAGCGATCGATCGCCATCGTGCGTGGGTTCGCCAATGCGGTCTTGCAGCGCATCCAAGATCGCCGCTTCGGTCTTGGCATCGACGGCAGACAGAGGATCATCCAGGATCAAAAGGCGCGGCTGCCACAGAAGGGCACGCGCCAATGCGGTGCGCTGCTTCTGGCCGCCGGATAGCTGAACGCCGCGTTCACCGACGATGGTGTCCAGCTTGTCGGGCAGGTCCTGCAGTTCGTTGAAGATCTGCGCGGACTGCGCGGCTTGCTTGATCAGCTCAAGCGATTCGGCGGTGTCGGGATCGCGCAGCATGAAGCCGATGTTGCGCGCTACCGTCGTCGAAAACAGAAAGGCATCCTGCTGGGCATAGCCGACGACCCCGCGGACGGCCGACAGCTTCAGCGAACACACGTCGTGATCGTCGATGAACACGGCCTTTTCGGGCGTTGGCAGAAGGCGCGAAAGCAGCATGGCCAAGGTGGTCTTGCCGCTGCCGGTGCGGCCGACGATGGCCAGCGAATCGCCGGCTTTCAGGTTGAAGCTGACGCCATCCAGCACCTTGCGATCGCCGTACGCAAACGACAGATCGTGGACGCGCAGCGATCCGTGCAGCGGCTGCGAGGGCGCAACCGGGCCGTCTTTGACTTCGGGCTGCGCGTCGAAGACTTCTTTTAGGCGACCAAAGCTGACGCGACCGCGCTGCAAGATCGACATCAAGAAGCCCAGCGCCACCATCGGCCAGGTCATGCGGTTTAGGGCCAGCGAAAACGCAAAGAAGTCGCCTTCGCTGATGCCACCTTGGCTGGGTCCGCGCAGAAGCAGCGCAGAGCCGTACGCAAAGAAGGTCAGCACGCCGATCGCGGCGGCCGAACCGACGACGGGGATCATCATGCCGCGCAGGCGGGCCAGGGACAGGCTGGCTTCTTGGTATTCGCGGTTGACAGCGGCGAAGCGACGCTCTTCAGCGGACTGCAGGCCGAAGCTTTTGACGACGCGCACGCCGGCCAGGTTGCCCTGCACGACCTCGGTCAAGCGGCCCAGCGTTTCTTGGTTTTTGCGCGTGCGCAGGAACATCGACGCGGAAAACAGCTTGGTCGAAAACATGACCAGCGGGAACACCACCAGCGACGCCAGGGTCAGCCGCAGCGAGATGCCCATCATGACCTGCAGCGCGCTGGCCACCGCCAGCCCGACGTTGATCAGGTTCATGACGCCAAAGCCGGTGAGCAGCCGCACTTGCGTCAGGTCGTTGGTGGCGCGGCTCATGATCTCGCCGGCGGGCATCTTGCGATAGAAGGCCATGCCCAAGTGGTGCAGGCAGTCCAAAAGGCGCATCCGAAGCTCGTATTCGATGTCGCGCCCGGCGTTGAAGCAGAAGAAGCGGCTGGCCACGCGGCTAAAGAAGGCCAGCACGGCCAGCACCAGCATCCACAGCGCGGGGCGCACGGCGGCGCTGGCCGAAAGCCCAGGCTGGCTGGAAAAGATGGCGTCGATGGCTTGCTTGGACAGCCAGTCGATGCGGTTCATCGACAGCTGGAAAGCCGCCAGCATCAGGGCGCCGGCAAGATAGCTGGGCGTGTACTTTCGCAACAGCGCGCCAAGCGAGGACGGAGAGTTCACTTGTGACATCGATTTGTTTTCGTGATGCTACCCAGCGCGTACTTCACGGATGCGGGCTAACGGGACGACCAAGGCAAGCCATAACACGGCGCCGAAGATACACAGACCGGCCAAGGCGGGATTCGGCAAGATGACTCCGGCGGTCTGACAGGCCCAGATCGAAAGCGATGCGGCGCCTTTGCTGAAGCGGTAACCGAGCACATCAATGACTTCCTTGGCTCGGTAGCGGACGTCGAAGGACAGCGGGACGTACAGCAGCTCTTTGGCGGCGCGGAACAGCGAATAGTCGATCGACTTGAACAGCAGATAGGCCAGCTGCGCTCGGGCCAGCGACGGAGCAAACAGAAAGTATGCGAACGCCGCGATGTGCACGCTGGGGATGATGACGTGCAGCGCGGGCAGCGGCAGGAAGCGCAGGGCCAGCGGCGAAAGCACAAACTGGCCCAGCATGGCGACCAAGTTGACCAGCGCATAGAAGCGGCCCGAAAACGCGTTCTGGCGGTCGGGCTGCGGTAGCTCCTCGGTCAGCGTGCGCAGGAAGATCTGTTCGCCCAGAGCCGCAATCAGCTGCGCGCAAATGACCAGGCCCAGCAGCACCACCAAGATGCGCTGCTGACGGAACAGATCCAGACCCAAGTACCCGGCGGTGCCGTGCGGTTTGGTTTCTCCCTTGGGTTCACCAAAGCGACGGTACGCGGTCTCGGCCAGCAGCAGACCGGGCACGGTGACAAAGGCGGCCAGTGGCAGCATGTGCAGCGTGCCCCAGCTGGCGGACAGGCGATAGACCAGCTCGCCACCGGCGATGGCGCCCAGGCCGGCGACGCCGCAGATGGGGCCGTTTAAGCGGCGCGCCCAGTCTTTGCTCAAGCGGCTGTTGATGAAGGACCACAGCTGTTCGATCAGCAGGACGACGTAGGACTCTTTGAAGACGAACAGGACGCCGCGCAGGGGCTTGATGCCGGCTCGCACGCCCAGGTAACAGAACAGCAGCGTCAAGGCGGCGCCCAGCGTCGTGTAACGCAGCGTGCGGCGCGGACCCAGCCAGGAAATCAAGCGGCCATAGACATACAAAGCAAGCGTGACACCAACGGGGACCAGGCCCATGACCAGGGGCAGGCTGCCCTTGCCATAGCTGGTCATAAACAGCGTGTTCGCCGTCGAACGGAACATCTCGTAGCCGCACAGGATGAAGCCGGCGGCGCACGACATGAACAGCGCGAAGACGACGGCGGCTCGTCCGCGGAGCCCGCCTTCTGCACTGGCTGGCGGGGGTTCTGGCGCAGGCGAAGGGGAAGGCGTCTGTGTGTCCTGGTCGGTCACGGCGACAGCGGACGCACCGACGGCGGCGCGGGCTGGCTGCCAGGACGAGAAGGCGCAGGAACAGAAGGCGCATGGCCAAGCGGCGACCCTGGGCCGGCCTTGGCAGGTGGCGTGGTCGCGCTTGGTGTCGCAGCGCCCGAGGTCGGCAGGGGCGGCATGGTGGTGGCCGCAGGTGGCGGGCTGACTCCAGGCACGGTGGCCGTGTTGGGAGCCTCGACCACCGTCGCTGGTGCGCTGTCGTTTTCGACTTCGGCAATCGGCCGCCGACGCGGTGCCGACGCGTCAAAATAGAACGCCAAGCCCGTTCCGATGGCCAGCACACCGGCCCCGACGGCCGCCGCAACGCCGACGGCCAAGTTGTCGTACTTCTGTGGGCAGTGAAAGGCCAGCCCTGGCTGATCTGGACAGTCCATGCTGGTCACCGGGCGGCCGTTGTAATACAGCAGCACGCCGGCCCCGACGGCCAGGCCCACGGTCAGCAGGGTGCCGGTCCAAGCCAGCGGGCGCAGCCATGACTTGCGCTGCTGCTTGGGCGTCAGGACATAGCTCAGCGAGACCTGCTTCCCCGATGAGACTTCGACCTTGTGATGCAGGACTTCATAGCCTGCGCCGTCCAGCTGCAGGTCGTGAATGCCCGGTCCCAAAAGCAGCGTTGCCGGCGTCCGTTCGCTGCGCTCGACGCGGTCGATCAGGATGCGGGCCCCGGGCGGATCGGTCTCCAGGCTCAACATGCCGCTTTCGGCGGGACGCTTCTGTTCTTGCGGACCCTTGGGCGGCGCTAGCTGGGCCAGAAGCTCGGCGGCGCGGATCACCGTCTGGCGCATCTCTTCGCTGCTGCACACGGGACAGACTTCTTTGGCCGGCGGAGCGACCAGCTTGCCGGTGTACAGGTCGCGCAGCCAAAGCTGCAGCGAAAACTCCAGGCCTAGCTTCTGCACTTCGCCTTCGATGATGCGACCGACGCCCAGGATCTGCGCGATGCGTCCGTAACAGCTGGCCGTCGTGCAGCCGAACAGGCGCTGTTCACCCGACAAGCGGTTCTGCACGACTTGGGCGGGCAGCACCGAAAAGCCCACCCGGTTTAGCGTGCTGCGCAACAGGTCGTGCAGGCTGGTTTCGACTTCGCTGGCGATGCCGGCAAACGGCAGCTTGACGATGGCGATGGGCTCGTTCGGAGGCGGCTCTGACATCGGGCCGGCGTGGACGGGCGTCGCTGCGCCCACACCCAGCAGGCACATCACAGCGGCAAAGAAGGCGGACAGTCCACGCCACCGGGGCGCAGACCGTTTATCAGCACGCATCGCAGTCTCTTCACTATCTCCCTGCGAGCCTCTGGTGGCAAGGGAGGAGATTGGCCCGCTGTC
>JAYRFD010000779.1:0-4473 GCA_041908565.1 Polyangia bacterium
TCAGCGGCGATGGGCGGGCCAGCTTTCTGCTCGCTGGGCATCAAGCCTTGCACGATGCGGCGCGCACCAGCGATCACCCGCTGCGCAACTTCGGCCAGATCCTGCGGCTGGGCCCCCTGGATCCGCAGGCCGCCGAGCGCATGCTGATGGAACCCCTGGAAGAGTTTGGTCTGCGCGTTGAAGATGCCGCGCTGTCGATTGAGTGGGTGCGCAGCCAGACCGCCTGTCGACCCAACCTATTGGCATTTGTCGGCACTACACTGATTAGCCACTTCCCTCCCTTTCGGCCTGCCCCGCTCTCGCACGCAGAGATTACAGAGTGCGTACTAAGCACCATGGGCTCTTTCGATGTCTTCGATCGCTGGACCAGCACGCAGGGCAACGAGCTTGTCGACAACCTGGTGATGCGGGCCGCGCTGCTGCTGAATCGCTGCCAGCAGGCGGACCTGGAGGCCTTCTTGGCCCAGCAAGGCGCGCGTCTGTCCAGCGCTGAGGTCGACGCCAGCATCAGTCGCCTGTACGCCCGCCACTACGGCCTGATCGTCGATGCGGATGGCGCACTGCTCTGCCCGGTGCCGCTCTTGCGCCATTTCTTGAGTGATCCCAGACCGGGAGGGGGACGCACCCGCCGCTTCCCCAGCCCCGCCGACCGCCTGCGCGACGAGCTCGCGCAAGACATCCGCGCCTGGCAGGCAGAGCACCGCAGAACGAAACGTCGCAGGGGTGGACCGCGTTGTTAGCGTCGCCCCCCGGTCGACAGGCCGCACAGGGGGTCGTCGGCGCAGCTGTTGGCCAGGTGGCTTAGATCGGCGGCGGCGGGCCGGGCAGGTTGGGGCCCGTTTGGGTGGTGCGGACGGGGCGGCGCGGGCGCATCCAGGCTGCGCTGTAAGGTGGCCAGGCGCTGAGCCAGGGCGTCGGTGCGTGCCTTCATCTGAGCATCCAGCTGGGCCTGCTGCGCCAGGCGCGCGGACAGCGCCTGCGCTCGCTCGGCCTCTGCCGTCTGGGCCCGCTGCTGCCGCTGCTGCGCCTGCCCGCGCAGCGAGTCAACGTGCAGCGACAGACCCAGCACGCCCAGCAGCACCAGACTCAGGCTGGCGACCACGCCGATGGCCAGACGCCAGCGCCAGCGCTGCGCGACCTGGGCGGCGCCATCGGCCAAGACATCGACGCGCTGCGACAGCAGATCGCGCTCGTGCTGGCTGACGCGCAGGGCCAGGTTCAGCTCTTCGGCCTGCCGTCTTAGGGCATCGGCCCGCTGGGCCTCGACGACGCGCAGACGAGCCGCAGCCTCGGCAATGCGCGCTTGCTGCTCGGCCTCCAAGCGGCGCAGCTCGGCCTGGCGCTGGCGCGCGGCTTCCTGTTCCCGTCGGTGTTCGGCTTCTCGCTGTGTTTCTTTTTCGCGCTGTTCGGCCTCTTGCCGCAGGCGGTCGCGTTCTTGGTTCTGCAGCTCGGCCAGCGCAAACATCAGGCTGCCTTCGGTCCGGTTGGCGGTCATCGATCCAGCGCTGCCCGCGAGGGATCCTGGGCGCTCGGCCCGAGGCGACGATGGGGACGACGACAGAGACGACGACAGGGACGACGATGAGGACGACGATGGGGACGACGACAGAGACGACGACAGAGACGACGACAGAGACGACGACAGAGACGGGGCGGTCATTGCAGAGCTCGGCGTGGCCATGGGTGTGTCCTCCTGCTGCGGGTCCAGTGCAGCGGGTGGGCCAAGGCCAGAGCAGACCCGGCGCGGGCCATTCAGCGACGGAGGATGGCAACCATGGACGCCACCAGCCCCCGCGCGGGCTCCGGAAATCTACAAATTGCAGTAGAACTGTCTACGATTCGTAGTTTGCACCGCCCGCACGAACGCGCAGGCCCAGCTGATTGAAGCGCAGACGCACGCGCCGCGCGTTGCCGGGGCTGTCGTCGCGCAGCAGGCGCCGGGCCATGGCCTCGAACGAGCCTTCCTCGGCATACAGCTGGGCATAGATCTGTCGTTCCACGTCCTTTGCGACCGCGTGCAGGCTGGCCCCCGCGTGCAGGGTGACGCGCCGCTTTTCCGCGCCCGACGCATCCCCTGCCCCACCCGTCGACGAGCGTTCGGTTTCCAGGCCGGCGCCCGTGCCCGTGCCCGTGGCCATGCTCGACGGGCGGGCCGCGCCCGAGGCTGCCTCGTCGACAACCGGCCAGCTTCCGGCCAAAAGACGCCGTACCTGCTGATTGGAAATGGGGATGGTATGCGCCGAGGCAGGCACCGCGCGGGCCTCTCGGGCGGCATGCAGGGCATCGGCCAGCGACAGCAGCGCAGCGTTGGCGATCAAAAGCTCAAGCTCGCGCACGTTGCCGGGGAAGGGGTGCTGCTGAATGTCGGCCATCGCCACGCTGGACAGCGCGAAGCGCACGCCGGGTGGCGCGCCTTTTATCGACGGCTTGCGTCCGATGCCCAAGTCGATGTGCAGATCGACCTGCGGCGCCCCAGGCAGCCGAGCCGCATCGGCGTATTCAACCAGCAGCTGACGGTTGGGACCGCTGGCGAAGGTCTTGCGAAGCAGGCCGGTCAGCAGCGGCTCCAGATCGGCGCGCCGTTCGCGCAGCGGCGGTAGCTGCAGCCGAGCCGCCGGGTTCAAGCGCGCATACAGATCGGCGCGAAACCGCCCGGCCCGCACGGCCTGCGCCAAGTCGACGTGCGTCGCGGCGACGACCTTGACATGCACCGGACGCGCCGTGTTTTCGCCCAAGCGAGTGACGCGGCCTTCTTGCAGAACCAGAAGCAGCATGCGCTGGACGTCCAGGGGCAGGTTGCCGATCTCGTCCAAAAACAGCGTGCCCAGGTGCGCGGCTTCAAAGCGACCGGCGCGATCGGTGGCACCGCTGTACGCCCCGCGCGCCGTGCCAAACAGCTCGGCGGCCAGCAGCGACTCGGGAATCGCCGACAGATCGACCGAGACAAAGGGCCCCCGGCGCCCGCTTTCGGGATGAATGACCTGTTCGCACAGCGCGCTCTTGCCGGTGCCGGTCTCGCCGACGATCAGCATGGGCAGCGCGGTCTTGGCCAGCACGCTGGCTTCGCGCCGAAGCTGCGCCATCGCCGCCGATCGACCAAACCAATAGCCGCCCGCCGAGACCGTCTGCCGCCGCAGAAGCAGCACGCGTTCGATCAAAAGGCCCAGGGCCCGCGCATCCAGCGCATCGCCGCCCGCCACCGTCAGAAACTCGTCCGAGCTGAGCGCATCGGGATGCAGCTCACTGGCCAGCTCTTCCTTCGATGTCAGAAGGATCACTGGCAGATCGGCGCGCTGCCGCCGAAGCTGCGACAAGATCGCCAGGCCCTGCCAGCGCTGCTGGGTTGCAGCTGCCACCGCCGCATCCACGCGAGCGCCATCGGTCGATGCCGATTCCGATGTCGATGCCGATGCCGATGTCGATGCCGATGCCGATGCCGATGCCGATGCCGATGCCGATGCCGATGTCGATGCCGAAGCCGGGCCCGGGGTCGCGATCGCCGCCCGCGATCCACGCCGCCGCTTGAGCACGCCGGGCAGCGGCAGCAAGCGCTGGGCAGGCAGCTGAAAGTCCATGTCCAGCAGCACCACGTCGACATCGGGGTGCTGCATCAGGGCTTCGCTGGCTTCACTGGCGTCGTGCGCATGCGTCCGCTTACAGCCCGGCCGCTGTGGGCAGTCCCAGCACGGACCCGGCAGATCGCAGCGCGTGGCATAGGCGTAGTCGCGCAGAAAGACATGCGCCAGCTCGATGTAGCGATCGCTGTCATCGATGACCAGCAGCTTGGGCAGCGGACGTCGGGACGCGGTGTTCACGGTTTCCTCCGCCGATTCGTTCGGTCGCGGGGCGCCGACGATCCGCCGTCGGACAGCAGGCCGCGCAAGGTCGCATCGATCTGGCGAGCCAGCTGCAGCGCGCGCCGCGTGCATTCGGGATCTTGTTCGCGCACGCGGGGCTCTAGCCCGTCGATTTCAGCCAGCATCGTCTGCACCGCCTGCAGGGTCTTTCCCACCTGCAGTGGCAGATCGTTCTGTGAAAGCGAGGCGACACGCTGTGCGAAGCGCTCCGCCGGTCGCAGCGCCGCATCGGTCGACGCCCCGCCACCGCGGCCGGCATACAGATCCGAAAGCAGCATCTGCTGCAACGGCGCAGGCAGCGGCAGCACCGGCGGATCCGCGACATTGTGAGCGGTGCGCGCAACGTACTTGCCGACGTCGTGTACCAAAGCCGCCAGCGTGACCTGCAGGCGCGCGCGGCTCGCGGGGCTTGGATCGCTTCGCGGCGCGGTCATGGCACCGTCCTGCGCTGGCCCCCGCCCAAGGCCAAGACCGTGTTCTGCGACAAGCAGCGACGGATGGCGTCGGCGTCGAAGCGCGGTACGGCGTGAACGGCCCCGTACAGCGACCGCAAGTTGCCAAGCCGGCGCGCCGTGAAGTCATGCACAAACACCGCAGGCTGCCGGTGCCCCAGCGA
>JAYRFD010000780.1:0-6381 GCA_041908565.1 Polyangia bacterium
CGCAGCTTCCTTTTCGTGATTGCCGGCGATCAGGATGTCGGCATGCACCGCCAGCAAGGTCAGGCACTCGCGAGGATTGGGTCCGTAGTTGATGACATCGCCCAGGACCACCACGACATCGGGGTTGTGTGCATCGACGTCGCGCAGCACCGCTTCCAGCGCTTCCAGGTTGGCGTGCACGTCCGATAGCAGGGCAATTCGCCGCATCAACGCAGTGTGCGGGGCCTGCTGCATGCAAGGCAATGGGCCGCGATTTTTCGACGCTGGCGGGTGGACTGTGATATGCCCAGCTCTTCGTTCGTCCGCTGTCGGCCCACCAACCTGCCCCGCGCAGTCCGGAGGTCCCATGTTGCAGTCGCGTCGATCCGCCCGTTCTTTCGCTGCACCATCCACCCGGGCCCAGGCCCACATCACAGCGACGGCGCAGCCTGTCGCATCGCCGAGCCGGGGCCGCAGGATCTTGCCGATGTTCGCAGCCGCCTTCGCGCTGTCTTTGACGGCTTTGTCGGCCTGCAACGTTGACGATCGCGACCTGGGCGGGGATGCGATGTCGGGCAAGCCGATGCCCAAAATGGATCCGGGACCCGGACCCGGACCGACGTTGCCTCCGGACTACATGCCGCCGATGTGCAAGAAGGTCGATCTGCTGTTTGTCATCGATGACTCTGGCAGCATGGCCGACAACCAGCAGAGCCTGATCCGCAGCTTCCCCGGCTTCGTCGACGGCATTCGCCGCAAGCTGGCCGGAGCCCAGGACTATCACATCGGCGTGGTGACCAGCGACGACTACTACGCCAACCAAAGTGGCTGCGGAAAGATCGGCAACCTGATCACCAAGACCGGCGGCCCCAAGTCCAGCCAGAAGAACTGCGGGCCGTTTTCGGGATCGTCAAGCCGGCGCTACCTGACCAACGAAGACGTCGACTTGAAGGATCGCTTCGCCTGCATCGCGCAGGTCGGATCCGGCGGCGCGGATGACGAACGCATGGCGCGTGGCCTTCTGAACGCCATCTCTCCCACCACGCACCAAAAAGGGGCCTGCAACGAAGGCTTCCTGCGCCCCGATTCTTTGCTGGTCGTCGTGCTGATCACCGACGAAGACGACGTGCCTGATGGCTGCGATGGCATGACCTGCCAGTCGTATGGATCCGGCGGGACTCCGGATGACTGGTTCGCTGAGTTCAAGAAATACCGCCCCAACACCGACAGTGTCGTCGTCATGAGCCTGCTCGGGCGACGCGGTGGCAACCCGTGCGGCGCCGTGCCGGCCAGTCGCTTGATGCGCTTCACCAACCTGTTTGGCAGAAACGCGCACGTGGGCGACATCTGCGATGCGACGTACGACACGTTCTTCGAATCGGCTCTGCCGCTTATCGGATCGGTCTGCGGCATGATTCCCGGCTAGTTCCGTCGGGCCACCGTCTGGATCTGCGATGACAGCCCTTCATTCGTCCCGACCGTCGCCGTCGACTGCCAATCGCCCAGCCGCCGTCGACCTAAGCCACACCATCGAGCACGGCCTGGTCACGTACCGCGGGCTGCCGGCTCCCATCCTCTGCGACTTCTTGTCGCGCGCGGCGTCGCGGGCGATCTATGCGCCCGGCACCGAATTTCACATCGGCAAGATCGAGATGGTGGCCAACACCGGCACCTACGTCGACAGCCCGTTTCATCGCTATGAAAACGGTCGTGACTTGTCTCAGCTTGATCTGCGTCGGCTGGCCGATGTCGAAGCCGTGGTCGTTCGCTGTCGCCCGAACGCCGCATCGTCGTCGTCGTCGGCATCGGCGCCGGATGCCGCTGCCCCATCGACGCGAGCCATCGATGTCGCAGCCATCGCCGATCTGGGTCTGGACCTGCGCGGCAAAGCGGTGCTGTTCGACACGGGCTGGGATCGCCACTTCGCAACCGATCGATACTTTTGTGGCCATCCGTTTCTGACCGAAGAGGCCGCGCGTTATCTGGTGACGGCCCAGCCCGCCGTGGTCGGCATCGACTCGCTGAACATCGACGACACGTCAGGCGGCACGCGGCCCGTTCATTCGCTGCTGCTTGGAGCCGACATTCCCATCGTCGAACACCTGACGCAGCTACAGCAGATTCCCGACGAGGGATCCCGCTTCTTCGCCGTCCCGGTGAAGGTCAAGGCCTTCGGCACGTTCCCGGTGCGGGCCTTTGCCTTGCTTCCCTCGGCACAAGCGCCATAGGCTCAAGTGAACGGCACAACGGGCTGCCGCGGGGCTTGGTGACCGATGGATTCCTTGGATCGACTGCGGGCGCTGGTCTTTGACCATCCCAATCCCGCCGAATCGCCGCACCTGCCGGCGCTGCTAGCGGCAGAGGCCTTGGGGGCAGGGCGTGACTCTGCACCCGGCGGCGAATCGGCATCGGGCACAGGGCCCGCCGGCGGAGTCCTGTGGCGGACCGGCGGAGCGCCGACCGGAACGGCCATGCGATCGCAGCCATCGCCAAGCGCCGGTCTTCAGATCACCGTTCGCCTGCGCATGGCGCACGTTCCCACGTCGATCGTGCACTTGCTGGACGCCGCACAGCAGCCGCTGGTCAGCATCCAGATCCAAAACGCGCGATCTACGGCAGCCCGGCTTCGCCTGCGCACCGTCGTCGAAGGGTATTCCGCCCACGCCATCGAGACCGTGCACGTGGCGCCTGCCCAGCCCGCTTTCGCTACATCCGATTCCACAACTCTTGGCGAGCCGGGCCTGCGCGATCGCACCCTTCGGCTGGACGATGCCCCCACGCGGACGACCGCCAGCCGGCGCGAGCCCGCCTTGGCCCCGGCCCATTTTCAAAGTCCGCCCAGCGAGGGCGCGAGCCTGGAAGTGCATCAGCTTCCGACCTTCTTTCCCGAGCGGATTGCCGCGCTGTCGGAGATCTGCCGGGCCACTCTGCACATCTGCATCGACGATCTTGACGGCAAGATCGAACAAGAGCGTACGTTTCCCATTTGGCTTTTGCCGCGGACCAGCGCGCTTCTGTACGTGCCCGATCCAGCGACGGCGACGCCACAGGATCTGACGCGCTATCTGGCCGCCTATGTGACGCCCAATGCGCCCGGCATGGCCGACCTGCTGCGCCGCGCGGCCGGTCAGCTTCCCGCGGGCAGTGTCACCGGATACCAGGCCGGTGAAAAGGGTGTCCAAGATCAGGTCGAGGCCGTGTACAAGACGCTGCGCGATGCCGGTCTGACCTACGTGAATTCGGTGCTGCTATCCGGGGTAATTCCTGGGGTGCTGGCGCAGCGCATTCGCCTGCCGCGCGAGTCCTTGGCGCAGCGATCAGCCAACTGCATCGACGGCGTGGTGCTGTTTGCCAGCCTGCTGGAAGCGGCGTCGCTGAGCCCCGCTGTGGTGCTGCTGCCCGGCCATGCCTTGCTGGGCTGGGAAACGTCGGCGGGCTCTGGTGCTTGGGACTATCTGGAAACGTCGCTGGTCAGCAGCGCTCCGTTCGAACGAGCGCGCGCGCACGGTCGTCAGCTTGCGCAGGCGTACCAAGATGTGGCCAAGACCCACCCGCAGAAGTTCCGCATCCTGCCGCTGCGCAGCCTGCGCGAGCAAGGCATCTGGCCCATGGAATAGCGGGGCCCAGCTTCTTCTGCATCGCATCCGCGGCATTGGCCCCACTTCTGGCGGGACAAACTTGACAACGGCGACGGAAACCGACCTTATCGACTCATGGACAGAAGCGCAGGCCGATTTACCGTCCGCCCCGCCGATCCGCGGCGTGCAAGGCTGCTGGGCGAGCGCTTGGGCTTGCGCCACCTGACCGCGCAGCTCTTGATCAACCGCGGCATCGTCGAAGAACAGGATGCCCGTCGATATCTGGACCCGCGCTTGGCCGACCTGCGACCGCCGGAAGGCGCGCTGCCGATGGCTGGCTTTGGCCTGGCGGTCGAACGCCTGAAGCGGGCCGTCCTCGATCGCGAGACCATCGGCATCTTCGGCGACTACGACGTCGACGGTGTCACCACCTGCGCGCTGCTAACGGACTTTCTGAACCGGGCTGGCGCCACCGTATCGCCGCGCGTCGCGCACCGAGGCGAAGGCTATGGTTTTGGGAAGGGCGATGCCCATGATCTGGCGGCGGCCGGCTGTTCGCTGATCGTCACTGGCGACTGCGGCACCAGCGATCACGACTCGATTCGCTTCTGCCGCGATCTGGGGGTCGAGGTCATCATCGTCGACCACCACCAAGTGCCGGACCGCCCGTGCGAGGCCCTGGCTCTGCTGAATCCGCACCAGCCTGGCTGTGCCTTCCCTTTTAAGGGTCTGGCCTCGGTCGGGGTCGCGTTCTACCTGGCCGCGGCCCTGCGCACGCGCTTACGAGCCGCCGGCTGGCCGCATCTGCCGGATCTGCGCGACTTCGTCGACTTGGTGGCCATCGGCACCATCGCCGACTTGGCGCCGCTGCAGGAAGAAAATCGCATCCTGGTGCATGCCGGATTGAAAGAGCTCCGTCGCTGTCAGCGCCCCGGACTGCGCGCGCTGTGCGAGATCGTCGGGCTCAACGATGGGCCTGGATCGGCATCGGATGTTGCGTTCCGCTTGGCACCCCGCTTAAACGCGCCGGGCCGACTGGGCGACGCCAGCGAGGCGCTGCTGCTTTTGATCGAGACCGAGCAGCGCAAGGCTCGCCAGCACGCCGAGACCTGCAACGAGCTGAACACGCGTCGCCAAGAAGTGCAGGAAGTGGTGCTGCGGGAAGCGCGCGAACAGGTCGAAGAACAGCTTCGCCACAAAAACCCCGAAGTCTTGGTGACCGCCGGTCGCGGCTGGCATCCGGGCGTGGTCGGCATCGTCGCCGCCAAGCTGGTCGACAGCTATGACCGCCCGTCGGTGGTCATTGCGCTGGATGAAGAGTCGGGGCGCGGATCGGCGCGCAGCACGCACGACTTCCACATGTACAACGGGCTGGCGTCTGCATCGTCGCTGCTGACGCGTTTTGGTGGCCATGCGGCAGCGGCCGGACTGTCGGTGCCAGTGGAAAACTTGGACCCGCTGCGCGAGTCCCTTTGCTTGGCCTATCGCCGGCAGATTGGCAGCGAGATTCCCGTGCGCGTGACCACCGCCGACGCGTCGGTCGGACTGGACGAAATCGACGAGCGTCTGGCGCAAGAAGTGGCGCTTTTGGAGCCGTTTGGCATCGGCAACACCGAACCGGTTTTCCTGACGCGCGATGCAGAAGTGGTGCGCCACAAAGTGGTCGGCACGGGCCACCTGCAGCTGACGCTGCGCACCGGGGCGACGCTGCGCGACTGCATCGGCTTTGGCCTGGGCGGTCGATCGAATGAGCTGCTTTCGGGCTCGCGCTTGCTGGTGGCGTATGTGCCCGAGATCGATCAGCACCGCGGCGTGCGCAAGATCCGCCTGCGCTTGCGCGACTTGCTGGCGCAGCCTGCCGTCGCTGTGGCTGCAAGCCCCGGCACCTAAGCGCATCGTTCTTTCGGGCTGGCTATGGGCAACGTACTCATCATCGACGACAACGATACGATGCGCGAAGGCCTGGCCGCCGTCGTTCGCCGCATGGGACACAAGGTCTGCGCAGTCGGCAGCGGCACCGAAGCAGTGGCCGCGTTCAAGCGACAGCCTGCCGACTTCGTGATGACCGATCTGAAGATGAACGGCATGGATGGGCTGGAAGTGCTGCGCCGCATCCGCGAGCTGGATCCCGACTGCCCGACGCTGGTTATGACCGCGTACGGCACCGTCGAAGCAGCGGTCGAAGCCATGAAGCTGGGGGCCATGGACTTTCTGACCAAGCCGTTTTCTCCGGAAGTCGTGCGCCTGAAGGTCGAGCGTGGCTTGGAACTTCGGGCGGCTCGCAACCTGAACGAACGGCTGTCGGCCGAAAACGAAGGTCTGCGCAGCGAAGGCGATGCGCGCTATCGCGAACTGGTGGGCTCGACCGAGGCCATGCGCCGCGTGCAAGAGGCGATCTCGCGCGTCGCGCGCACCGACGCCAGCGTCGCGATTCATGGCGAATCGGGCACCGGCAAGGAACTGGTGGCGCGCGCCATTCACAACCTCAGCAAGCGGGCGCAGGGGCCGTTTATCAAAGTGAACTGCGGTGCGCTGGCCGACACGCTGCTGGAATCCGAGCTGTTCGGGCACGAACGCGGCGCGTTTACCGGAGCCGTCAAAAGACGCCTGGGTCGCATCGAACTGGCCGACGGTGGCACGCTGTTTCTGGACGAGATCGGCGAGATCTCGCCAGCCATGCAGGTGAAGCTTCTGCGCGTGCTGCAAGAAGGCACGTTCGAACGCGTCGGCGGTGAACAGACCTTGCAGGTCAACCTGCGCGTCGTCTCGGCCACGCATCGCGATCTGCAGCGCCTGATTGCCGACGGTCGCTTCCGTGAAGATC
>JAYRFD010000781.1:0-7627 GCA_041908565.1 Polyangia bacterium
CAGGATCTAGCGCTGTTTCTGCGCTGCCGCCGACCGCTGCTGCCGGGGCTGCAGGCGCTGGCTCCGACCTCGTTGCCGCTTGATACGGTGGACCAGGCCAGCTGTGCTGCGCGGGTGCCGCGGGTTCCGATCGTGGCGCGCTGGGACGAGCGCATGAATCACTTCTGGGCCGGTGTGTACGCGTGGCAGCACGGTGACATCAGCGCGGCCAAGGCGCGCTACGAACAGGCCTTCGATGATGTGATGGCCGTCGGCGATCCCATGAAGCTGCCGCACATCGCGCTGGGCATGGCGGTGGCCGATGCGGGGCGCGATCCGTCGATCTTGGTCGGGCGCCTGCAGGAAGTGTCAGCCCTGCTGAAGCGCGTTACACCAGAAGATCCAGAGCTGCGCGCCGACGCCTTGGCCGACCTGGGCATCGTTGCGTTGGAACAGCTGCACTCGCCACCGGCTGCCTATTTTCCGTCGGTCGCTGCCGTGCAGCTACAGCCCAAGCACTTGGGGGCGGCCATCACCTTGTTGCAGGTTCAGTTGGCCATTGGTCAGTACGCGGAAGCGCTGCGCAGCGGACCTGGGATCGTGACCCCACAGACCGACAAGACAACGCGGCTGACGGTGGCCGCCCTGCTGTGGGCAGCGACGCGCTTGGGACGAAGTCGCGGTGGACCCGCCACGCTGTGGACCGGACGCCTGCAGCGAGAATTCCAAGCGCTCTTCGAAGGCAAGCAGCCGACGACCCACTTTGATGGTCTGCGCTTTATCTTGGCGCGTCAGCAGCCCCTCTCGCCCGAGGCGCTGCAGGTGCTGGCGGTGCTGGACTTCCTGGATCGTCCCAAGGTCGCCGGCAGCGAAGCGGAACTGGCGCGGCTGGTCGCGAACAAGAAGCGTTAGTTGGCGCGAGTTGACGCTAATCGCCTTGGGCGGTCGCGGTCGCGGTCGCGGTCAGGGAACGTCCCTTCCACAGCAGATAGATCGCGGGATAGACTAGAAGCTCCAGCGCAAAGGATGTGACCAAGCCGCCGACCATCGGAGCAGCGATGCGCTTCATGACATCGCTGCCGGCGCCGCTGGCCCACAGGATCGGCAGCAGGCCCATGAAGGCCGCCGCCACCGTCATCGCTTTGGGGCGCAGGCGCTTGACGGCTCCGTGCTCAATGGCGCTCAACAGATCAGCGCGCTGCAGGGATCGACCGCTCTTGGCTGCTTCGTCGTGCGCGGCGTTCAGCGCAAGATCCAGGTACAGCAGCATGAACACGCCAGTCTCGGCATCCAGCCCCATCAGCGCGATCAGTCCCACCCAGACCGCGATCGAGAGGTTGTAGCCCAGCAGGTACAGCATCCAGATCGCACCAATGGCCGAAAACGGCACGGCCAAAAGCACGATGGTCGCCTTCACGCCGGATCGCGTCGAGGCGTACAGCAGCAAGAAGATCACGAACAACGTCACCGGCACGATCAGGCGCAGGCGCTCGCGCACGCGCAGAAGATTTTCGTACTGACCGCTCCACAGCAGCGTATAGCCCGCGCGCGGTGGCAAGCTGGCAGCGACGGCCGCCTTGGCCCGCTGCACATAGCTGCCGATGTCGACCTGACTGGTGTCGAAGTCGACATAAACATACGAAGTCAGAAGGCCGTTTTCATTTCGCAGCATGGCCGGCCCCGACGTCAGGCGCACATCTGCTAGCTGAGCCAGCGGGATCTGCTGGCCGCTGCCGGTAGGCACCAGCACACGCCCCAGCTGATCGGGGTTCTGCCGAAGCTCGCGCGGGTAGCGAACGCTGACCGAATAGCGCGCACGGCCTTCAACGGTGGTCGTCACGGTTTCACCGCCGACGGCAGTGGCAATGACGGCGTTGACTTCATCCACCGTCAGGCCGTATCGGGCCAGGTCGGCCCGCCGCAGATCGATGTCGACAAACGATCCGCCCGTCGATCTTTCGGCAAAGACCGATCGCGTGCCGGCCACATCGCGCAGGATCGACTCGACCTTTACGCCGATGCGCTCGATCTCGACTGGGTCGCTGCCGATCACCTTGATGCCGATGGGCGTGCGCACGCCGGTCGATAGCATGTCGATGCGCGCTTTGATCGGCATGGTCCAGGCGTTGGATGTACCGGGAATGCGCAGGGCCTGATCCATCTCGCTGACTAGCTCTTCATGCGAGATGTGTTCGGGCCAGATGTCTGACAGCACGCTGCGCAGCGGTCGCGGCGCCCAGCTTGAAAACCAGCGCGGCTTGGCTCGCCACTCGGCTTCCGGTTTCAGGACGACTGTCGTTTCCATCATCGAAAGCGGCGCCGGATCGGTGGCGGTTTCAGCGCGGCCGGCTTTGCCAAAGACCGTCTGAACTTCCGGAAAGCGTCGCAGGATCTGGTCCTGCGTTCGCAGCAAGCGCGCGGCCTCCGTCGCGGGCAGGCCGGGCAGCGTGGTCGGCATGTACAGGATGCTGCCTTCGTAAAGCGGTGGCATGAATTCCGACCCCAGGCGCAGATACACCGGGACGGTCGTTCCGATCAGCGCGAAGGCCAGCGCAATTGTGGTCTTGGGATGACGCAGCACGAACCGGCACGCCGGCGCATACAGTCGCGCCAGCACGCGCGGACGAAACGAAAACGGTCGCAAGCGCGTCAGCAGCATGCGCAGCGCGGGGTCCAAGGTCACGGCCAGCACAGCCGCGATGGCCATCGCCAGGTTCTTGCTGACCGCCAGCGGGCGGAACAAGCGGCCTTCTTGATCGACCAACGCGAACACCGGAACGAAGGCCACCGCGACGACAAGCAGCGAAAAAAAGACCGATGGGCCGACTTCGACCAAGGCCTGCAGGCGAACGGCGCGCGCTTCTGCATCGGCGTTGGGACGGCTTGGACCGCCGCCTTCTTGCCAGGCGTGCAGCTTTTGGTACGCGTTTTCGACTTCGACGATCGCGCCATCCACCAGCACGCCGATCGAGATGGCGATGCCCGAAAGTGACATCAAGTTGGCGGTCAAGCCCAGGAAGTACATCGGGATGAAGGCCAGCAAGACCGAGATCGGGATTGTCAAGATGGGCACAATCGCCGACGGCACATGCCACAGGAACAGCAGGATCACGACCGCTACGATCAGCATCTCTTCGCGCAGCTTCAGGGACAGATTGGCCAGCGCGCGCTCGATCAGATCGGATCGGTCATACGTTGTCACCACGCGCACGCCGCTTGGTAACGATGGCGCCAGATCGGCAAGGCGAGCCTTGACGCGTTCGATGACTCGCAGCGCGTTTTCGCCATAGCGCATGACGACGATGCCGCCGATTACTTCGCCGCGACCATCCAAGTCGGCGATGCCGCGGCGCAGATCGGGGCCGATGCCGACGCGACCGATATCGCCGATGCGCAGCGGGGTGCCGGCCTGACTGGCGCGCAGCACGATCTGCTCAATGTCGCGCACGCCGGTGATGCGGCCGCGTCCGCGGACCATGTACTCGCGTCCGCCAAGCTCTAGCAGTCGACCGCCGACTTCGCTGTTGCTGCGGCGCAGGGCTTCAACGACGTCGCGCAGCGCTACGCGGGCCGCTGCCAGGCGCGCTGGATCGACGGTGACCTGGTACTGCTTGACGCCACCGCCCAAGGTCGCGACTTCTGCGACGCCGGGCACCGACTGCAGCGCATAACGCAGAAACCAGTCTTGGTACGAACGAAGCTCGTCTAGCGAGTGCTGACCCGACTCATCGACCAGCGCGTACTCAAAGACCCAGCCGACGCCGGCAGCGTCGGGGCCCAGCTCTGTACGTACTTCGGGGGGCAAGCGCGCTTGGATCTTCGGCAGAAATTCCGCGACGCGGGATCGCGCCCAGTACGGATCGGTTCCATCTTCAAACAGGACGTAGACATAGGAATATCCAAAGTCGGAAAAGCCGCGAATGGTCTTGACCTTGGGGGCGCCCAGCAGCGCGGTCACAATTGGATACGTGACCTGATCTTCGATGACGTTCGGGCTTTGTTCCCAGCGCGAATAGACGATGACTTGGGTGTCCGAAAGATCGGGGATGGCATCCAGCGGAATGTCGCGTAAAAGGAAAAGTGACAGCACCACAGCGACGGCAGTGATCAGGATCACCAGCGCGCGATGGCCGGCGGACCATTCGATCAGACGCCTAAGGATGGGCATGCGAGTGCCCGCTGTGTGCGCTGTTGTCTTTGGGCTGCACTCCACCATCCGCCGCCGTGCTGCCCTTGGATGCGGCGGGGTTTGGGGGCGTTCCTTCATTCATCGCCCGCAGCGCTGCCTGCAGGCGCGATTCAGAATCCAGCAGGAACGTGGCAGCGACGGCGACGCGGTCCCCGGCCTGCAGGCCCGCGGTGACTTCGTAAAGCTCGTTGGCTCGTTCGCCGGTGGTCACTTCGCGTGGCGACAGGCGGGTCTGCTGATTGCCCAGATCTTCCACGACAAAGACCAGCTTGCGCGTGCCGGTTTCGATGACGGCGTCTTCGGGAATGACCAGCGCCTGTCGTGGTGCGACCGAAATGGCGACGGTGGCCAGCATTTCAGCCTTGAGGACATCTTGGGGATTGTCGACTTCCAAGCGGACGCGCACGGTGCGGGTCTGCGGATCGATCGAGGGATAGATGTACGTGATGCGCCCGCTCCACGTTCGATCCGGCCAGTACGAAACGGTGACGGTGGCCTGCTGCCCAACGCGCAGACGCGGAAGTTCGTACTCATAGGCATCGGCGATGACCCACAGCCGCGACAGATCGACCAGATCAAACAGCGAGTCTTCGGGCTTCACGCGCATGCCATGGACCGCCGTCTTCGCCACGACATAGCCCGAGCTAGGTGCGTAGATCTTGACGACGCGACTGGGCTGACCGCTTCGCTCAAGCTGACGGATCTCGCCGGGACTGACGTTCCACAGAAGCAGCTTCTGGCGAGCAGCGGCCACCAGATCGACGCCGCGATCGCCCTTGCCCAAAGCACTCGGCATTCCCGCAAGCGGTGCGGCGCCGTGACTGCCTTGCAGTGCGATCAGGTACTCCTGCTGGGCGGCGTATAGCTCTGGACTGTACAGGGACAAAAGCGGCTCGCCCTTTTGCACGAACTTGCCGGTGAAGTCGGCGAAGACCTGTTCGACATAGGCTTCGAAGCGCGTGTGGATGTGGTGCACGCGCGTTTCATCAAACGCGAAACGCCCGGCGGCACGCAGCACACCCCCGAAGTGCTGGGCCTTGGCTTCCGCGATCTTCAGGCCGATCTGCTGTCCGCGCTGTGCATCCAGCGTGATCGGTGCCAGGTCGGCCGGCAGCTTGGGCGCTTGCGGCGAAAGGACGGCTGTAGGTGCGGGTGTCTCGACGGGAACTGGCACCAGCGCCATGTTGCAAATGGGGCAGTCTCCCGCGCGATCGGACACCACCTGCGGGTGCATCGGACACTGAAACTTCGGAGCAGGCTTAACAGGCGTCGTTGGTGCCACGGCCTGACCGCTGCCGCTGGCCATGTCACCGGCCGCCGCAGCCGGCGTCGTGGATTTGCCCGCCGCAGGTGGCGCAGATGTCGGTGATGTCGACGGGCAGCCTGCAAGCAGGGACAGGCAGAAGACGCCAGGCAAGATACGCGATCGGAAGAACGTCATGGTGTCGCGCCCAAGTCTCGCACGCTCTGTTGCGGGGTGGGCAGCGGACTGCCGCAGGCGGCTTCAAGCTCAGCCAGTCGCTGTGCCCACTCGGTCTGATAGCGCTCGAATTCCAGCTGATGCTCGGTCAGGCGTCGCGCGGCATCCAGCAGCAGGCTTAGCGGGATGCGTCCGCTTTGATAGCCGGCCTGCGCCGCCCGCAGCCCGCGTTCGGAAAGCGGCAGCAGCGTCGCGGCGTGAAAGTGCATGTGCCGCTGGGCGGTCTCGGCACGAAGCAGGGCCGTGCGTACTTGGCCGGCCGCTTCTTGTTCCAGTGCACGACGCTGGGCCACCCGTTCCTGGCGCATGGCGTGCGCTTCGCGCTCGGCCGCTGCAGTGCGGGCCAGCGAAAAGGAAGGAATCGAAGACTGCACACCGACGGTGAGATTGTGCGAGACGCCGCCGCCGTTGTGTAGCTCTGCCATGTACGATCCGGACAGCGCTAAATCAGGAGCCCGCTCGCGCGCGACGGCGCGAATGCGATCGCTGGCCTGCGCAATTTCGTGATCGACCGCTTGCAGATCCGGTCGATGCGCCTGGGCCAACGCCAAAAGAGCAGGCAGGCCAGGCAGCGTCCTATTGGGCGGACTTGTGGTGGGCAGACCCAGAGGCGCATCGACGGCTTGGCTGCGCAGCACGTTCAAGGCCGATGCGGCTAGCTCTCGTTCGCGTTCGGCATCCAGCAGCGCATTGTCCAGCGTGGCTTGGCTCTCTTGCGCGGCCAAAAGCTCGGCCAGATCGGCGCGCCCAACGCGATAGCGGACATCAACCGCTGCGACAAACGACGAACCCAGCGCGCGGGCCGCTTGCAAGACCTCGTGGCTGCGCACCGCCAAGCGATAGTCGAAGTACCCGCGCGTGGCAGCCAAGCGGAGATCTTGTTCGCTGCGTCGTAGATCCGCCAGGGCTCGCGGTCGTTCGTGGGCGGCGACGCGGGCGCGCGCTGCCAGCTTGCCGGGCCAGGTCAGCGGCTGACGCAGCGTGAACATCAGGGGCACGTGCGATCCGCTCAGCGGTAGCTGCCAAAGCTCGACCATCAGCATGGGGTCATCGAGAGCGCGGGCGATGGCGGGTCTTTCTGCCGCAGCCTGCACATCGGCCTGTTTGGCTTGGCGCTGCGGGCTGTGCGTCAGGACATCGGACAGTAGCTGCGCAAGCGTTAGCTCGGCCTGGGGCGAAGGACCCGTGATACCGGCCAAAACCAGATTGGGCAGCCAAGCAAGCAGTGTCGCCAGCGCACCAAGACCTGCGCGGCCCATCAAAGACCGGCGTCGTACAGCCGTCGTCGGCAAGCTAGAACTGTGCATCGCCAAGCGACCTTTTCGTGCCGTGTACAGCAAGCGCTTAGGCAGAAGGATGCGGGCTGTTTGCGGTGCGCGTTGCATCGTCGACCGTGCCCGCACTCAGCAAGTCGTTGAGATTCGGAACGCCCGACCGAACAGCCGCGCCGTCTTCTTCCTGGTTTGTGGCGGCGGCTTTGGTCACGCCGACCTTGGGCTGCCAGTGCGTCTTGCCCCACCACGGAGGATCGACGCTGCGGTTCAGCGTTCCAAACAAGCGGTCCCAGAACGTGAAGACCGCCGCGAAGTTGTAGTTCCGCAGGCCATAGGCGTGGTGCAGGTTGTGATCGCGCGTGCCGATCCAGATCGCGTTGCCTCGCCAGTTTGCAGACGAATGCAGGACGGTGGCCCAGATCACAAGCAGCATGTTCAGGACGTAGACCGTGTAGATGTGAAACGGCGCGATCAGAAGCGGCACCGTGTACGGAAGGATGCCGGACAAGATCGTCTCGAACGGGTCAATTGCGATGCCCGACCAGGCGACCGGCGGTCGAAAGGCGTGATGCCGAAAGTGCGACGCGCGATACACCCAGGGCACGTGCAGCACCAAGTGTGTGGCGTAGAAGACCAGATCCCAAAGCAGCACGTACAACGGCATGCTGATCAGCCAGTACAGCCAGCCGCGCTGACCGATGTCCG
>JAYRFD010000782.1:0-2489 GCA_041908565.1 Polyangia bacterium
ATGCACCTGTGGATGGACAACCCGGGACGACCGCTGCTGATCGCGGATATCGAAAGCGATCCGCGCGTCGATCCACAGGCGCGCACGCTGTATCAGCAAGGCGGCACGCGCGGCACCGTTCTTTTGCCGCTGGTCGCACAAGGGCGCGTCGTCGGTAACGTGTCCATTTCGTGGACCGAGCCACGAGTCTTCACCGCCCGCGATGAGCGCATCTTCCAAGCCATCGCCAAGCACACATCTCTGGTGCTGCAGAATCGCCTGCTGGTCCAAGAGTCGCAGAAAGCGCTGCGCGATCGAGCCGAGCAGACCCTGCTGCTGTCCCGTGTGCTCAGCCACTTGCCCGTGGGCGTCGCGTTGCTCGATGCCCAGAGCTTGCGCCCGCAGCTTTGCAACCAAAGCGCCGAAGCACTGCTGGGCTGGCGCGATACTCCAGTGGGCGAACGGACTCTGGTGCAGCGCTTCCTGCGGCCCGGTACAGACGATCCGTTGCCTGATGAAGAATCGGCGCTGCGCCTTGCGCTGACCAGCGGCGAGCTTCAGCACGTGGACGTCGATGTGCTGAGCGGTGACGAGCGGCGTTCGCTAGAGACCACCGCGGTTCCGGTCGCTGCCGAAGGCAAGCAGGTTCACAGCATCCTGCTTCTGCTCAAAGACATCACCGAGCGTCGAGAGGCAGAGAGGCAGCGCGCTCGCATTCAAGATGAGCTGATCGCGATGCAAGCGGCAGCGCTGGCCGAGCGCAGCACGCCCATCATTCCAATCAACGACGATGTCGTTGTGGTACCGCTCATCGGCTCGCTGGATGCAGAGCGCAGCAACCAGCTGATGGACACCGTGCCGCAAGCGGCCAGTCGCTACGAAGCCAAGGTCGCCATTGTCGACATCACCGGGGTCTCGACCTTGGATACGCAGGCCGCCCGGACGCTGATCGGCGTAGCACGAGCCCTCCGTCTGCTGGGCATCGAGCCGGTGGTCACGGGCATGCGCGCGGAAGTGGCGCAGACCCTGGTCCAGCTTGGTGTTCGACTCGACGGCTTGACCACGCGCAGCAACTTGAAAAGCGGCATCGCCCACGCTCAGTCTGTGATCAGCAAGCGCACGCTCAACCGCCTGTAGTCGACACAAAGTGCTGGGCTTCGGCCAGCAGTCGATCTCGATCGTTGGCGGAAGGATCATCCAGCACGCACTCAAGCAAGTGGCGAAGCACCTGGCCAACACGCGGGCCGGCTGGAATGCGCAGCGTCGTCAACAAGTCTTGACCGCTTAGGGCCAGCTCGGCTGTAGACAGCGCGGGCTTTCCTTCGCGTTCCTTCGCGATGTGCAGACGCAGCGCGCGCACGTCATCGGCCGCATGCGGGGCCATGGCGATGCGCAGCTCTTGCTCGCGCAGTGCGGTGAAGTCATCTAGCACCATCGGTGGATGAGCAGCCAACAGGCGCCGGATCTGCGGACCGGGCCATGGCGCATCCTGCGAGTACACCAAGTCCGGCAACAGCAGCAGCGCCGCCAAGTGCTGCCGCTGCGAAAGAGGCAGCTTCAGTCGATCATCCAGAAGAATGGACAGCCGTCGCGCATCCTTCGGGACAAGCGAGGCATCGCAGCGACGCAGCGGCCACAGCAAGGCGGCCAGCCTGCCATCGGGCTCGCAAGACTCAATCAGCTGCACCCAACGCCAGGCCGCTTCGACGTCTGATCCCAACACCGCGCAGACCTCGGGCAGTGCGACAGAAAGCAGGCTGTTTTCGGGTGTCAGCGGCGGATGCGGGCCATCGGAGTGCGGAGAGCTCGGCAGCGCAGGCTCGAACAAGTGACGCAGACCGATGGCAGGATGCGGCGCGGCGATTAAGCGCAGCAGCTCATCGCGCACTCGCTCGCGGCTGACTTTGCGCAAGGTCGGCAGCGAGGCCGCGAAGGCCGTGCGCGTATCGGGTTCGATCTGGAAGTTCAGCCGAGCCGCGAAGCGCACCGCGCGCAGCAAACGCAGGCCATCTTCGGCAAAACGCTGCACCGGATCGCCCACAGCGCGCAGCAGTCGACGGGACAGATCCCCCTGACCATCAAACGGATCGTGCAGCCGATCGGCCAGCGGGTCGTACGCGATGGCGTTGATCGTAAAGTCGCGACGCCTTAGGTCTTCGACCAGATCGCCGATGAACTCGATTCTGTCCGGGCGTCTCCCGTCGCTGTAACCGGTCTCGCCGCGAAACGTCGTGACTTCGACATGGCGATGTTTGTGCTCTGGCACGCCCGGCTCGCCATCCGCGGTTGGTCGTCCAGCATCGTGGGGCGCGCGATCACACAAGACGGTGACGGTGCCGTGCGCGATGCCGGTTGGAATCGTGCGTCGCGCGCCAAAGACCCGCACAACATCATCGGGGTGGGCCGAGGTTGCGACATCAAAGTCTTTGGCCTGCGCGCTGCCTTGGTACAGCAGCAGGTCTCGCACTGCGCCTCCGACGACAAAGGCAGGATAGCCAGCGTCGACTAAG
>JAYRFD010000783.1:0-2350 GCA_041908565.1 Polyangia bacterium
GTGGGGGGCGTGGGGCTGAGCGGATTGGGCAGCGCAGCACCAGCGGGCCGACCTGCAAGCGAAATCAGGCCAAACAGCAGCGCAACCGACAGGCAGGGCGTACGCCTCTTCCAGTGCCATGGGGCATCGCGCAGCCGGCGGTGGAAGAACATGATCCCAGTCTGATACCGTCGAGGATGTGCAAGGTTCTGACCGTGCATGCGTCGCAGGGTATCACAGGGATGCGATGTTCCCGGGCTGCGGTCGGACAGCGCTGCCAACCGTCGGAACGGGCGGCCTTGTTGGGGGGCGGAGGGCTCTGCGGTCAGCCGGACGTTGACCTGGGGTGCGGGCTCACAATACCCTGCGATCATGCAGCCTCTGCCTATCGACGATCGAATCGTCCGGCGCTGCCGCGAGCTTGCGGCAGCGGTCGCGGGCAGCGTGCATCGCTTTATTGACGCCCACACGACCGTCTCGATCGAGCGGACGGTCCTGCGCTGCTATGGCATCGATGGCGTCGACGACCAAGGCGTGCCGCTGGTCAACCGCTGCGTCGAACGGTACCGCAAGGCCGGGACGCTGGACTTTGGGATCGCCTTTTTCCTGGGCTGGACGCTCAGCCGGCGACCGGGGACGACCCCACAAGAAGCCGCAGAGGAGATGGCCTACGGCGATCCGCCGGGCCTGCAGGTCGCAGAGGCCGCGAGCTTTGTGGATCACTTGGCCGCTTCGGACGCAGCGCTGCGCGAACCAACTCGACGGGCGCTGGCGGCGCTCGACGCGGCGCGGACTCAGCGGCTTTCGACGTGGCGTCGGCTGGGGCTGGGCCCGACGCACTCTCCGGCTCCGTCTGACTGCGATGTCGTGCGCGCCTTTGATGGACCGCCGCTGAAGTACGTCATCGTCGCGACGGGAAACATCTATGACGACGCCGACCAAGCGCGAGCCGCCGCCCAAGTTGGGGCCGACATCATCGCGGTCATTCGTTCCACCGCGCAGTCGCTGATTGACTACGTTCCGTACGGAGCCACGACGGAAGGCTATGGCGGGACCTGGGCCACGCAAGAGAACTTTCGCATCGTGCGCGCGGCTTTGGATGCCGAACAGGAACGCCTGGGGCGCTATCTGCAGCAGGTCAATTACTCGTCGGGCTTGTGCATGCCCGAGATCGCGTATCTGGCCGCCATTGAGCGGCTGGACATGCTGCTCAACGACGCCATGTACGGCATCTTGTTCCGCGACATCAACCCGCGCCGCACGCTGTGCGATCAGCACTTTTCTCGACGGATCATTGCGCGCGCCGGCATCGTTATCAACACCGGCGAAGACAACTATCTGACGACGGCGGATGCGGTCGAGTCGGCGCATACCGTGCTGGCATCGCAGTTCATCAACGAAGCCTTCGCGGTGCGGGCCGGTCTGCGCGCGGAACAGATGGGCCTGGGTCACGCGTTCGAAATCGACAAATCGCTGCCCGATTCGTTCTTGCTCGAGATCGCGCAGGCTCAGCTGGTGCGGCAGGTTTTTCCGCGTCATCCCATCAAGTGGATGCCGGCCACCAAGCACAAGTCGGGCGACATTTTCTGGTCGCATCGCGTCGACGGCTTGTTCGATCTGGTCGGCGTCGCCACCGACCAAAGCATCGAGCTTCTGGGCATGATGACCGAGTCGATCCACACGCCGTTTTTGCAGGATCGATACGCCGCGATCACGGGCGCTGACTATGTGTTTTCAGCCTGTCGCAGCCTGTCGAACGAGCTGCAGTTTCGTCCCGATGGCCAAGTGGTGGCGCGCGCGCAGCACGTGCTGAACGCGGCCTGTGATCTGCTGGAAGTGGGGGCCAGCGAAGGTCTGTTTTCCGCGATTGCCCGTGGTGTGTTTGCCGACGTGAAACGGCCCGAAACCGGGGGGCGAGGATTGGATGGAGTCGTCGCTCGCCATGATCATTACAGAAACCCAATCTTGCAGGAGCTGACCGCATGCGCATCGCTCTGATTTCGGATCTGCACGCCAGCGAAGTCGCGCTGGATGCCACGCTGCGCGATATCCAGCGTGTCGGAGTCGATCAGATCGTGTGTCTGGGCGATGTGGCGACGCTGGGGCCGCGTCCCAAAGAGATCATCGCCCGCCTGCGTGACCTGGGCTGCCCCTGCATCCTGGGCAATCACGACGAGTTCTTGTTCAACCCGGCCATTCTGTCGACCTACACCGAGGTGCCGATCATCGTGCAGGCCGTCGACTGGTGTCGCGCCGAATTGAGCAGCGAAGAGCTCGACTTTCTGCGCGGCTTTCGCGCCAGCCTCGAGATCGAGCTAGACGGGCGACCCGGCAACAAGCTGTTCCTGTATCACGGCACGCCGCGATCGCA
>JAYRFD010000784.1:0-2223 GCA_041908565.1 Polyangia bacterium
GCCGCCTGCCGGGATGCTGACGTCGGGGAACTGCCACTTCTGCGACGATCCCGAGCGATCACTTAGCGACCAGCCGTTCAGCGACATGGGCGCGGATCCGCGGTTGTACAGCTCCACCCAGTCGTTCACGGACTCTGGTGCGTCTGGGTTGTCTTCGATCGCACCATCCAGATCCGCAACTGGCTCGACCGTGCCGACTTGATACCGCCAAGCTGGAGAGCTATTCGTCACCAAGCGCGTGCCGGTTGCACCGATTCGCAGGTCCGCGTTGACCGCGATATCAGCGTCGCCAATGGATACGTTGTGCGCTTGAATCGCCAGCACGTTGGCGCCCGCAACAAGCAGGTTCTTTGCCGGGTCGATCAGAAGCGTCGTTTGCGAGCCGGCGTAGTTGCGCGTGGTCGTCGCAACGGCAGTGCGTGGCACAAAGGTGTTGGCGCTCTGCAGGTTGGAACGGGCCACTTCAACGCCGTTTATGTACGCGACAAACGAGTCGTCATAGTCGATCAGAAGCTGCAGCGGCGTCGGGTCCGCCGCGTCGGTCGGCGATGCGTTAAAGACAATGCGCGTGTATAGCGAGGGCGTGCTGCCAACGATGCCGGTGATGCTTGTTCCCAGGCCCGCGATGCCCTGGCCATGCGGCCCCGGTCCAGAGGTCCACGTCGAGTCGTCATAGGCCACCTTGCCCCACGGAGCAGACAGTCGCCCGCTGAAGATCTGCGCCGGGTCGTACAGTCCGCCCGCCGGTTCAACGACGCCCGGGAAGTACTGCCAGGTGTCGTTCGCATTCACCAGGGTGACGGGCGCAGCACCGCCGATTCCCAAGCTGCCGCCAAAGACGAAGTTCGCATTGGTCGAAGCCAGGTTCAGCGCATGAATCGCGATGACGTTGGTCCCGGCAAGCAGGCGCGCATTCGCCGCGCCCAGGTTCACGGTCTCGGTGTACAGGTTCACGTCCTGCGCGGTCGAGCTCAGATCCGGGTCATACGCATGCTGGTCGTGATACTGGAACTGTCCAGCGGGGCCAGCCCAGCGACGGGCGATCTCGACTCCGTTTACATAGACGATGAAGCCGTCGTTGTAGCTGGTGGTCAGCTGCAGTGGATCCGTCTTGGCTGCATCCGCAGCGCCAACCGTAAACGTCTTTCGCAGATACAGCGTCGGGGTAAGGTTCTGCATCTGCGTCTGGGTATTCGTGCCAAACGCGGGAGCTGCCGGGGTCGTCGTGCCGAAACCGAACGGCCCGGGTCCGCTCTGCCAGCCTTTCGCCGGGCTGTCGTCGAAGCCTGGTTCGTAAAACGCGGGACCGGTTCCCAGCTTTGGAGTGGTCGGCGTTGGCCAACGAAGCTGCCGTGCCGACGCGGCGTGCACGACTTCGTTGATAAAGACATCCTGCTGCACGCTTGCATCGGTGCCGCCGGTGTCGTTGTTACCGCTGGTTCCGCCCGAGCCACACGCAATCGCCAGGGCGAAGCCAATACCACAGCAAGCCACGACCAGGATGGTCCGCTTCATATCTGAATCCCCCTTTGGCACGCCTATCACGCGTTCGGCGGCAGCTTAGCCCTCTGTCCCGGGGCTGAAACGCAGCGGTAAACGGATGTTCTGCGCGTGCTTGCTGCGACGCGTTACTTGACCAGCAGCCAGACGATGTCGCCCATCAGGCCCAGGATCGCGAACGCGCCGATCGCGAAGCTCAAGGATCGCCAGGGCTGCTTGCCAGCCAGATAGACGAACGAGTGCAGAAGGCGCGCGCCGACGAAGATTCCGAAGATGATCTTGGCGTGTTCAACCGGACCACCCATCAGCGTAAAGACCAAGCCCAGGGCCAAAAACGGATAGATGTTGGCTTCAGCGTTGCGGTGTGCGCGCAGGACGCGAGCGACCTCGGGCGGATCGCTTTCGACAACCTGCGATCCCTTCGCGACGGTCGTGGTGTCCTCGGGATTGACGGAGGTCTTGGTCTTGCCGCGCACGCCGCCGCTGTACCCCCACAGAAACATCAAGTTGAAGCAGAGCACCAAGGTGGCGATGGCGTAGACCACAAACGTCGGGTTGCTGATCAGGGACTGCATGTTGGCTCCTTCTACTTGGGTTCCAAAACAAGGGGATGTCGCGGTCTGACCGGGCCCCGTTCACGATGACGAATCAGCACGCCGTGGCTTTTGGGCTGGCAGCGCCCTGCCCTGCCACGCACAGTCGGGACTGCATTCCCCCGGCGCC
>JAYRFD010000785.1:0-11653 GCA_041908565.1 Polyangia bacterium
GGCAACAGCCGCAGTCGCTTTTCTCCGCGCGTACCGGGATCGCAGTGGGGCAACGGAGCCATGGGCTGCGCCGAGTGGACCGGCGTGCGTCTTCGCGATCTGTTGTCGCGCGCCGGTCTTATGCCCGGGGCGCTGGCCGTGCAGCTGGGCGGGCTCGATCGAGGCGCCGGGCCAGAAGGCTATGGATCATCGGCGTACCTGAAGTCGCTGGCCCTGGACAGCGACATGATCGATGAAGCGCTGGTCGCCTATTCCATGAATGGCGAGCCGCTGCCGCTTTTGAACGGCTTTCCGCTGCGCGTCGTGGTGCCTGGCTACTTCGCGACGTACTGGGTCAAAGCGCTGTCGCAGCTTCGCGTGCTGGACAAGGCCGACGAAAACTTCTGGATGAAGACCGCGTACCGCATGCCGGCGACGCCCGACGGCAGCACCACGCCCGAGGCGATCAAAGAAGGCAAGGTCCCGATGATTCCGATCGCGCGCATGCCCGTGCGTTCGTTCATCGTGTCGCCGGTCGGCGATGCGGCGGGCAAGCTGCCGCTGGGGTTGCCGATCACGGTGCGCGGCCAAGCGTTTTCTGGACACGATCGCATCAGCCGGGTCGAGGTCTCAATCGACGACGGTCGCAGCTGGGCCGCCGCCACCTTGGGCGAAGATCAAGGCCGCTACGCCTTTCGTCCGTTTTCGTTTCGCTTCGTGCCCAGCCAGCCCGGTCGCATCGTCGTGTGCGTGCGCGCCACCGACGCCAAAGGCAACCGCCAAGGCGATACCGCGATCTGGAATCCGGGCGGCTATCTGTGGAACCGCATCGAACGTCAGGAGGTCTCGGTTGGCGATGTCTAGCCTCTTTTCAGTTCGCTGCATGCCACCCTGGCCGCTGCTTGCGACTGCGGTCGCGCTGTCGGTTCTGTCCTGCCAGCGCCCGGTGCCGCCCAAGATGGCGACGGTCAGTCCGCCCGGCGCGCCAGAGCCGCCGACCACCACGCAGAACCCGGTGCCGACCGTGACCGTCGCCTGCGCGCCAGAGCCAGACAAGCCGGGGCCAAGCAGCCAGCCGCCCTTGGGGCTTCTGCGTCAGCCAGCCGTCAGTCGGATCGACGACACGGATCTGCGCACCGCCGTGTATGCCGTGGGTGACTTTCCTGCCAACGCGCCGGGCCTGCGACCCGGGCCCGATGAAGATCGACAGCTGATCGATGTGTACTGCGTGGCCTGCCACAGCACGGCATACATCACCATGCAGCCACCGCTTTCGCGCGCGCAGTGGGAAGCCGAGGTGGCCAAGATGCGCAGCGCCTTTGGCGCCGTGGTACCCGATGCCGCAGCGCAGCGGATTGCCACCTTTTTGCACGCCTATTACGGCCGGAAATAGCGATTCTTCGTCGCTGCCGCGCGTGACAAAAGATCGACACGCGTGACAAAAGAAAAACATCGCTTCTGGGTGACAGATCGACCGGGCTGCGGGGTTGCAAGGGGCGAAGGTCGGTCGCTTGCATGCGCCGACCCAGCAGGCCCTTCGCTTAGGAGTCGACCATGCCCCTTTCCGCCGCCGCTGCTTCTGCTGTTGTTTCCGCTGCTGTTCCCGTCGCTGTTTCCGCTGCTGTTCCCGTCGCTGTTCCCGCCGCTTCATCTGTTGTTGTTCCGGGGCCAAGGTCCCGGCTGCAGCGTGCGCGACCCACCGTGCTGTTGACACTGCCTTTGTTGGCGGCGCCGCTTGCAGGCTGCTTCGGCATGCACGGCTTTTTCGATGCGCAGGAAGCCACCGTCGATGAAGTGCGCATGCAGGTGAAGTCGGGAGCGGTGTCGTGTCGCCACGTGGTCGAAGACTATCGCCGCTTGCAGACGTCGCTGGACCCGACGCTAAACGCCGTGGTCACGTGGAACGATCGCGTGCTGACCGATGCCGACCGCCTGGATCGCGTGCCGGTGTGGCAGCGCGGATCGCTGCACTGCGTGCCGGTGATCGTCAAAGACAACATGGATGTCGCGGGCCTGCCGACCACCGCGGGGGCCCAGGCGTTGGCCACATCGATCGCGACGCAGAATGCCGATGTCGTGCAGCGCCTGCTAGACGCCGGAGCCATCGTGCTGGGCAAGAGCAACCTGCCCGACTTCGCGCTGGATGGCACCAACACCGTAAGCTCGTTCGGGGGGCAGACCGTCAATCCCTACAAGACCAGCCTGACGGTGTATGGCAGCAGCGGAGGCACGGCCGCGGCGATCGCCGCCAGCTTGGGGGTCATTGGGCTGGGCAGCGACACCTATGGATCGCTGGTGCAGCCGGCCAGCGCGACCGGCTTGGTCGCGATTCGTCCAACGCAGGGCCTGGTGTCGGGCAAGGGCATCCTGCCGCTGATGACGCTGCAGGACATGCCCGGTCCGATGACGCGCACGGTCCGCGATGCCGCCATCGCGCTAGAGCTTCTGGTCGACAAGACGCAGTCGGGCAAGGGTTCGCAGGACTATGGCAAGGCGCTGACGCTGGATGGCGCGCGCTATCTGCATGTCGGCTATGACCCGCTGGTGTTGCAGGCGGTGCCGGCGCTGGGCTGGGTGCCCAGTGCGGAAGTGGGCGCGCTGTTCAACCAGTCGCTCAGCCAGCTGACCTTGGCCAGCGTGCAGACCAAGCAAATCGACGCCGTGATGTCGCTTCTGCCCGCGCTGCAAGAGCTGACCAATGCCTCGTTTTCATGCATGCCCGTCGACTTCAAGCAGGGCATCAACAGCTTCCTTGCGGATCACAGCGCGCAGAGCCCCATGCGCTCGCTGGCTGACATCGTGGCCAGCGGCAAGTTCTTGTCGTCGGCGCAGGCCTTCCTGACGTCGGCGCAGGCGCAGACCGACAGCGTGGCGACCAGCATGGCCTGTCAGAAATACCTGACCGCGAAAGAGACCACGGCCGCCGCCATCACCCGTCTTTTGGATCAGCAAGAGCTGGATGTCCTGGTCTATCCCGCCGCCAATCAGCCGGCATTTCCCGTCGGCAGCATGCCGCCAAGTGGCTGGTTTGGCTTTCAGATCTTGTCATCGCCGACCGGCCTGCCTTCGCTGACCCTGCCGATGGGCATCGATCCGAAAAGCGGCGCTCCGGTTGGGCTGATCTTTTTGGCCCGCAAGTACCAAGAAGCCAAGCTGATTCAGACGGCGTTCGCGCTGGAATCGCAGGCCAAGGCGCGGGTTGCGCCAGCCCTTGGCAAGTAATCCGCTCTGCGCCACAAAATCGTCGATACTCATGCGCGGAGGCCATCCCCGCCCATGAGTGACGCGCATCAGGCACCCCCATCCGCCCATCCCATCCGACGCTGGCTGCTGCGCTTGGCCGCGATCTTCGCGGCCTTGATCCTGCTTGTGCCGTGTTCGCTGTGGCTGTACCTGCGGGGCAGCTTGGCGAAGCTGGATGGAACGATCCAAGAAAAAGGACTGACGGCGCCGGTGCGCGTGACCCGCGACGGGCTGGGCATTCCGACGATCGCAGGCCGCGATCGCGGCGACATCGCGTACGCGACGGGCTATGTGCAAGGGCAAGAGCGCTTCTTTCAGATGGATCTGCTGCGTCGCGTGGCCGCTGGCGAGCTTGCCGCGCTGGTTGGCCCGGCGGCGCTGCGTGTCGATCGCGAGCATCGCATCCATCGCTTCCGGGCTCGCGCGGAAGCGGCGCTTTCGCGCATCCAGCCAACCGAGCGCGCGCTTTTGGATCGCTTCGTGGCCGGTGTGAACGATGGCTTGTCGGCGCTGTCGACGCGACCGTTCGAATACGCTGTGCTGCGCACCACGCCCCAGCCCTGGCAGGCCGCCGACACGGTGCTGGCCGCGTTCGCCATGTACTTCGATCTGCAGGGCAATCAGGCCGCTCGCGAGCTAGCGCGCGGCTATCTGAAAGAGCACGGCACGGCTGAACAGCTGGCCTTCTTGCTGCCGACTTCGACGACGTGGGATGCCCCGCTGGATGCCGCGACGGTTCCTGAGCCCGCGGCGCCGATTCCGCCGACCGCACCGGACTTTTTGACCGCTGCAAGACCCTCGCGCAACCTGCAGGCGCGGCGGCCCGCGGACACGATGTGGGCCGGGATCTCGTCCGAGCTTCGCCGCGGCATCGGCAGCAACAACTGGGCAGTCGCCGGCAGCCGCAGCGCGACGGGAGCCGCCATTGTTGCAAATGATATGCATCTGGGAATTCGCCTGCCGCACATCTGGTTTCGCGCCGCGCTGGAATGGACAGGCAGCGATGGCCGGGCGCAGCGTATCGCCGGGGTCATGCTGCCGGGCACGCCGATCGTCGTGGTGGGCAGCAACGGCCATGTCGCCTGGGGCTTCACCAACAGCTATGGCGACTATCTGGATCTGATCGCGCTTGAACGCGATGCCAACGATCCGCTGCGCTTCCGCACGCCTGCCGGCTGGGAAACCGCGACGCGCCACGACGAGATCCTGCAGGCCAAGGGCGCCGCCAGCGAGACGCTGAGCATCCTTGAAACATCGCTGGGACCGGTGTGGACGGTCGGTGGACGCAGCTATGCCGTGCACTGGATCGCGCACGATCCGGGCGCCGTGAACCTAGAGCTTCTGAAGATGGAACAGGCGCAGGATCTGCTGGCGGCGCAGGCGGTGGGGCAGCGGGCGGGCATGCCGGCGCAGAACATGGTGGCGGGCGATTCGCAGGGTCACATCGGCTGGACGATCAGCGGCCCGCTGCCCAATCGCACGGCGCAGCCGGCGGCGTCGTTTCCGCTTTCGCTGCAAGATGCGGGTCTGACGTGGACCAGCCTGCGCGCGCCGGCTGATTATCCGCGCTACAACGATCCGCCGGGTGGACAGCTGTGGACGGCCAACTCTCGACAGCTGGCCGGGCCCACGCACAGCGCGCTGGGCGATGGCGGCTTTGACCTGGGCGCGCGAACGCAGCAGATACGCGATGATCTGACTGCGCTGGGCGGCGTCGGAGCCACAGCCAAAGTGCAAGAGCCCGCCGTGTATCAGATCAGCCTGGATGATCGCGCGCTGTTCCTGTCGACCTTCCGCGATCGCGCGCTGCGCACGCTGGATGCCGCGGCCGTGCAAGGTTCGACGGAACGCACCGAGTTTCGCCGCCTGCTGGACAGCAGCTGGGACGGTCACGCCAGCCCGCAGTCGGTCGGTTATCGCTTGGCGCGCACGTACCTGTATTCGCTGTACGACGTCTACTTTAGCGGCCTGGACGAAGCGCTTGCACACCTGCGGCCGGGCCTGGACTTCGACACCGTCAACCCGCGCTGGCCGGCTGTGATTGCTCGCCTGCTCGACGAAAAACCCGCGGGCTGGCTGCCTGCTGGGTACAAAGACGTTCGCGAGGTTGAGCTGGCTGCGATCGACGCCGCCATCGCCAAGCTGACGGCCGGCGGCAAGCCGCTGTCCGCTGCCACGTGGGGCGCGCACAACACGGCGCGCATCGCCCACCCGTTTGCCAGCCAGATTCCGTTTGCCAAAGCGCTGCTTTCTGCCCCGGCCGATCCGCAGGCCGGTGACGAAAACATGCCGCATGTCGCGTACCCCACCGGCGGTCAGTCCGAGCGCATGACGGTCAGCCCCGGCCACGAAGAGCAGGGCATCCTGAACATGCCCGGCGGCCAAAGCGGTCACCCACTGAGCCCCTATTTCCTGGCCGGTCACCAGGCCTGGGCCAAAGGCGAGCCGACGCCGTTTCTGCCCGGCCCGGCGCGGCACACGCTGGTATTTCAACCCTAGTCACTGCGGCGATTCGGGCTGGGAAAAGGCGCCGCTTCGGCGTCGTCGTTGTTAGACTGAAGGCACCCCGCATGGCGCCCCTGCATCGCATACGTCCCCGACGGCAGACTCTGTCCTGGCTGCTGTTTGCTGCGCTGCCCCTGTGGGCAGAGCCCGCGGCCCAGGCGCAGGCCGATGACTGGCAGGTCTCGCGATCGGACTTTGATCCGCGCGTCGTCGGTGCGCTCAAGGCCGAGCTGCGACGGCGGCCCGAAGATGCGGCCCTGCTGAAGCGCTTGGTGGGTCTGTACCGTCGGCATCGCAGCATCGATGCGCTGGTCAACGAGCTGCGCGAGCAAGCCCAAGGCGATCGCAGCAGCGGCTGGGACGCCTTCTTGGTCGCCCAGGCCGAGCGCGAGCGCGGTCGCCTGGACGAAGCCAGTCGCTGGCTAGAGACGGCTCGCGGCCGCGTGCGGGCCGGACGCCCTGGCCCCGACGGCAGCAAGCTGAGCCTGGCGCAGTCCGAGCTGGCCTTGAAGAAGGCTCCGCCGGATCTGAAGGGCGCAGCGTCCCACATCGCCGGGGCCCTGGCCGATCTAAAAGCCGGGGATGCGCAGCGACGGCCGCTGCTGCGGCGCTTGGCCGATCTACAAGGCCAGGCCGGTGATCACGCGGCCGCCGAAGCGACCCTGCGCGAGCTGCTGCAAGGGGCGAGCAGCGGCGATTCGCTGGCCCTGCGGCGCGAGCTGGCCGAGACCCTGGCCCACGCCGGCAAGCCCAAAGAGGCGCTGGCCGAGTGGCGAGCCCTGGCGCAGACAGGCGACGCGCAGCGACGGGCCGAAGCCGATCTGCACATCGGGGAGCTGAGCGAGGCGACGCAAGACGATCTGGGTGCGCTGTCGGCGTATCAGCGCGCGCTGGCCAGCTTGTCCAGTCAGCATCCGCTGCGACGCGAGCTTCTGGAACACCTGATTGCCCTTCAGCGCAAGCGCGGCGAGCTACCAGCGCTGATCGCGCAGCTTGAAAAAGATCGCCCCGTCGCCACGCGCAGCTTCGCCGACTGGGAGCTGTTCGCGCGCCTGTACGATGAGCGCGGAGATTCCCAAGGCGCCATCGCCGCGTATCGCCAAGCGCTGCGCAAGGAACCGCACAGCGTCGACATTCGGCGTCGCTTGATTGCTCTTTTGGAACGCAACGGCGCGGCCGCGGATGTGCTGCGCGAATACGAAGCGCTGATCGCGCAGATTCCCGGCGATGCGCGCCCGTATCTGGAACTGGCCGAGCGCCTGGAACGAGCCGGTCAACGGCAGGCCGCGCTGTCGTGGCTGCGACGGGCCGCGGCGCGCTTTGGCGGCGATGCGTCACTGCACAGCGCGCTGTGCGATCTGTACCAGCGCTGGGGCGAAAACGATCTGGCCTTGGCCGAAGCTGAGCTGCTGGTCCGGCTGGATCCGCGCGACGAGAGCCACATCCTGACGCTGGGCGAGCTGTACTGGGTGCGCGGCAAGAAAGAAAAAGCCGACGAGATCTGGCGGCGCTTGCTGAGCCTGTTTCCCGGGCGAGCAACCGGGCAGGCGCGGCTGGCCGATGTGTACTCCGAACACGGCCTGATGACCGAGGCCCTGGACCTGTATCAAAAAGCGGTGCGGGCCGAGCCGAACAACCTGCAGATCAAGCGCGGCCTGGCGCAAGCGCTCGAGCGGCTGAGCCGCCCCAAGGACGCGGTCGCGATCTGGGAGCAGATCTATTTTGCCGCCAGCGAGCCGAGCGATCGTCCGCTGCGCCTGGAGTCGCGGCAGCACCTGGGCAAGCTGCTGCAGAAAGAGTCGCGACTTCTGCCGACGCTGTACAGCTGGCAGCGACGCTTGGCCGCGCAGCTAAGCCAGCTTCTGCCAGATCGCATGCAGCCGGCAGAGCTGGTGGCGCTGGCCGTCTTGGTCGCCGATGTCAGCCTGAACATTGGGCAGATTGGTGACGCCGAGGCGGCCTTGGTGCAGCTGCAGAAGCGCATCCCGCAGGGACCTTTATTGGCGGAAGTGCTGCTGGCTTTGGCGGCCATTTATCAGCAGCAGCGCAAGCTTGACGAAGCGATCGCGGTCTTGAAGCAGGCCGCGCTGCTTCTGCCCGAGCGTCGGCGCGAGCTGCAAGCCCAGCTGGCCGAGCTATCCCTGCGCAGCTATCGCGATGAAGATGCCGTGCAGTACGCACGGCAAGCCGGCGTCGACGCCGAAGGCGAGCTGCGCCTGGGCGAGATCTTGGAACGCCGCGACGACATCAGCGGTGCCATGGCGTCGTACAAGCGAGCGGTCGAGCTGGACTCTCGGCTGTTTCGCGCGCACATGGCCTTGGCACGCTTGCACCTGCAGCGCGGTGAACTGAATGATGCCGCGGCCAGCTTCCGCGATGTCGTGCGACGGGCCACACACGATGACCTGGTGCTGGAAGCCGGGCGGCGCGCCATCGACATCCATGAATACCTGGGCACGCTGGCGGATCTGTATCGCGATCTGTCTCCGCTGGCTTATGCCCCGGTTTCGTCGTCGGCGCTGCGGTCGACGTATCGCAAGCTTCTGCTGATGCTGTACGAACGCTATGCCTTGCCGCTGCACGTGCTGGCGCGCACCGGTGATCAGGCCGCGCAGGCCGAGCTACGTCGCTTGGGACAAGGCAGCATCAAGCCGCTGACCGAGACGCTGGTCGACGGAGACAGTCGCGAACAGCGGCTGGCCGTCACGCTGCTTTCGGCCATGCAGCCGCATGAAGCCGCGCTGTCCCTTTTGAACATGGCGGTGCTGGGCGAGCCAGACAAAGAGACCAAGGACGCCGAGGCCGCGCGCCTGCGTCGAACATCGGTGGCCAGTGGTGCAAGTGGTGAACGAACCGGTGGTGACGCTGCACGAATCTCGACGCCGCGCAGCATCGATGTGGATCTGCGCGTGGATGCCGTGATGCTGGTCGCGCGCATGGCCAACGATGCGGGCGATGCGGCGGTGGCCAAAAAGACCGACGGTGCGTCGGCTGCGGTCAGCCCTCCTGCGCTGCGTGATCCGCGCAGCTTGCAGCTTCTTTCGCGGCTGGCCGCCAGCAAAGAAAAGCAGGTTCGCTTGGCCGCGCTGTACACGCTGGCTCGGGGTGCCAGCCGTCTGCCTCCGTCTGCCGCGCGACCGGGCCAAGGGGCGGGTGACAGTGCGCCGTACGTCGCTGCGTTTGAAGCGGCACTGCAGGATGCAAGCGGTGCGCCGGCTCTGCGGGCGATTGCGTGGCTGGGCTTGGGAGAACTGGCAGCGACGGGGCGTGGGTTTTCTCCGCGCGCGCGCGTTCTGCTTTCCAGCCTGCTTTCCCGCTATCGAACGCAGCCCGAAGGCTTCGATGTTGCAGAGGAACCCGTGCTCGCGGCCGCTGTGCACGCGCTCGGTCGGGCTCGTGATGTGTCGCAGCTGTCGGCCTTGATCGACATCCTGTCGGTCGGAAATGATCCAGCGCAGCGGCAAGCGGCCTGGGCGCTGGGCGTGCTGGGCGATGCGCGCGCGCAGGCGGCTCTGCTGCGCGCGGTGTTCAACAAGCACGAATCGGTGCGGCAGGTGGCGGCGCTGGCCTTGGGTCAGATTCCCGCGCCTGCAGCAACGGCAAACGGCGACAAGGGCTCGGCAACCCGTGATGCGGATCCTGCGTCGTTCGGCGATGCACTGGCGCTGCCGGCCCTGGACATCGATGTCACGATCGCTGCGGACGTGGATGGGGCAAGCTTGGCCAGCAAGGCGGCGGCGAGCGCGTCGGCTTCCTTGGTCGAACGCCTGCTGCACCTGGCCGTGCAGCTGCCCAATCCCGTCGGAAAACCGCACTGGCGCGGCGATCCAGCGGCCGTGGTTTCAGCGCTGGAAGAAGCCCTGCTTTCGCACCACGATGTGGCGCAGCGCACGCTGGGCGATCTTTTGTCGCCCTCTGAAGCGACATTCGTTTCCTCGGCTGTCGTCGACGGAAAGCGCCCGCAGGACACTGTGCACTTGGGGCCGCTTTCGGTCCCCAGTGAAGATCGGCCGTTTCAGGCCGCCATTTTCGCGGGCATCTTGCCGACCCTGCGTCGCATGGCCCTTTCGCAGATTCCGCAGTCGGTCGCCGGACAGAAGCCCGCCGTCGCAGGCGAGCTGGATCTGGGCCTGCGCGAACAAGCCGTGCAGCTGATCGGGCGCGTGGCCGGGCTGCCTGCGCTTGATCTGCATCGCGCCGCTGAAAACACCCTGCTGGCGGTCGCCAAAAGCGAAGTCGCAGCGCTTTCGCTGTCCGCGCTGGAACAGGCTGCCGCTACCCTGCGTACCGACGATCGCGAAGGCCTGCGGAACGATGTGCGCGCGACCGCGGACGATGTGCTGGGTCGCCTTCTTGCCAGTCGCGATCGCAGCATACGGATGCTGGCCATCGGCAGCGCGGCGCGGCTTCTGACGCAGGATTCTGCGCTGGTCTCTGCGTCGATCTTGCGGCGGGCGGCCGATGACAGCGACGGTTATGTGCGGGATCGGGCCCAGGCGCTGCTGCGCGGATCGCGCTAGCGCGTCGGTCTGCGGTCAGCGCTTGTGCCCTTTCCATCGCCATCGGGCGAAGACCTGCGGTTGCGCTTGCTTGACGGCTGGGGTGCGGGCGCGTTATCGGCCTAGCCCAGCATGCCTGCCAAACCAAGCAAGAAAGCCGCCGCCGAAGCAGCGCGCGTCACGCAGATCCTCGACGAGCTAGACCGTCTGTATCCCGATGCGCACTGCGAGCTGGTCGGCTGGCAGACACCGCTGCAGCTGCTAGTCGCTGTGATCTTGTCGGCGCAGTGCACCGATGAGCGAGTCAACCAAGTCACCCCCGCCCTGTTTGCTCGCTTTCCGGATGCGCAGGCGCTGGCCACGGCCGACCCGCACGAGCTAGAAGCGCTGATTCGATCGACCGGCTTCTATCGCAACAAGGCCAAGCACATCCGTGAAGCGTGCAAGAAGATCGTCGAAAAACACGGCGGCGAAGTGCCGCGAACCATGAAAGAGCTGATCGCCTTGCCGGGGGTTGCGCGCAAGACCGCCAATGTTGTGCTGGGCACGGCCTTCGGCATTCCCAGCGGCGTCGTCGTCGACACGCACATCGGCCGTCTGTCGCAGCGCCTGGGTATGAGCCACAGCGATGACCCCAAAAAGATCGAAGAAGATCTGATCAAGGCGTGGCCGCAGGATCGCTGGATCATGGCCGGGCATCGGCTGATCTGGCACGGGCGTCGCGTGTGCGGTGCTCGCAAGCCGCGCTGCGCGGACTGCACCTTGATGCCGCTTTGCCCATCGGCTGCGGTACCGTAGGCCGCCTTAGCATGGCAACCCAGACATCGATTCAGCCCACCACGCCTGGCGGGCGGCGAAGGAATTCAGATGCCAGATGAAGTGAAGACGGCGGGCGCATCTTCGACGGAAAATTCAAGCCAAAACCCGCCGCGTCGTCCGCAAGTGGCGGTGGGCGCAGTGCTGACCGACATCATCGGCCGCGTGCTTTTGATCCAGCGCGGTCAGCAGCCGAACTACGGCAAGTGGACGCTGCCCGGTGGTCGCGTCGAATGGGGCGAGACACTGGAACAAGCGCTTCTGCGCGAACTTCACGCCGAGACCGGCCTGACCGCGCGCATGGGACCTTTGGCCGAGACGCTGGAGTACATCGACGAGCGCTTCCACTACATCATCCTGGACTATCGCATGACAGAGCCGGAGGGCACGCTGCAGGCCGGGGAAGACGCGCTGGCGGCTCGCTTTGTCACGCTGGAAGAAGCTGCGGCGCTGCCCACCACGCCAGAGCTGATGGCGATGCTGCACCGCGTGCTGCGACCAGACCCCGCCAAGTCTGTGGTTTGATGCGCGATTCTGTCGCGTCGCTGTCGTGGCCGCTCTCGCCGAGATTCGTGATATAGAGCAAGCATGGAGAGTAGCAGCGAGACGCA
>JAYRFD010000786.1:0-10996 GCA_041908565.1 Polyangia bacterium
CCTAGCAGCACGCCGCCCGACAGCGCGACCGACATTCCGAACACCCACGGCAGAGGCAGCAGCGACAGCCGGGCCCCGCGGCGGAACCATGACACCAAGCGATGGGAGGTGCGCATAAGACCCTCATACTCCGATTTACCCCTGCTGTCACCTACGTTGCATTGCATCGTTTGATTACGTAAATGCGCATAAAACATGCGCAATTATTATGGTTTTTGTAATTATTCAATGTAAGCGGCTGTCGCGTCATGAAGGAATATGTCGGATTTCGTCTCTATTGCCAGATTTTTCGTCGGACGGTCGCCTTTGTTGGTGCGAGTAATGTGCAAATCGCGCTACAATCTCGTTCCATAGTGGCTTGCCTTGACTCCGGGGAGCGCCCCCTACGCTATGTGTAAATTAGCTACCTACTGCATACAGCACCAGCCAGCCGCGGCGGCTCGATGTGCTGCGCCTTCCAGCCGCGACATCCACTCGCGATAGAGGCGGCGCCGCGTCATGCGACAACTTCGTCTCGTATCGGTCGTGCTGCTGTCGACGCTTAGCCTGGTCGGTCGATCGACGTCATCACCGGGTACGCGAACGGCGTATCTGGGAACGATCGACCGATCGGCCCCCGCCGCCGGTGGACCGTCGACGCCAGCCCCCGCACAGTGGAGCCAGCGCATCGCCGGCCTGCAGCTTGGCACGCGCAGCGAAGCATCGCTGATCAATGCCGCGCGCAGCCGCCGAGAGATCTGGCTGCCGCCCGCCAACGAGGTGCCTTCGTTTGAACCACCGCCGGCCGGCGAAGAACCACCGCCAGCGCCGCTGCAGCACGTCCCCCATTTTCTGGGCCAGCCCGACGACGAGATCCTGTCGCGCATCTGCAATCTGCCGATCAAGACGCTCAAGCCGCTGGGCGGCGGATCGTCGATCTCGCTGCGCGCCATCTTCGATGGTGGAGCCCAGGCGGCCGTCAAGCCAGATCAGGTCCGCATCACGCGCTACCAGTCCGAAATCGCCGCGTATCGCGTCAGTCGAGCGCTGGGCCTGGACATGGTGCCGCCGTCCTGCGTGCGTCGCATCCCCTTCGAACAGCTGACGGCCAACATGCCCAAGTCGCTGGTCGAACGCATGCAGACCGAGCTTAACGTCGGCCCCGACGGCGCCGTAGCGACGGCGGTGATCGCCTGGGTGCCCCACTTGCACGGCCTGCGCTTAGAAGAATTCGACTGGTGGCGGCCCATGATGCTGCACGGCGAAGCCCTGCCCGCCAACAAGCGCCGACGCGTGCTTGAGATCAGCACGCTGTTCCTTTTCGACTATCTGATCCTGAACCACGATCGCTGGTCGGGTGGCAACACGCACGAATCCGATGGACAGATGGTGTTCATCGACCAGGGCGCCGGCTTCGGTCCAGAGCGCCATCATCGTCGCTCACGCTCGGCCATGCGGACGCTGAAGCAGGCCGAACGCTTCCCGCGCGAGCTTGCCAACAAGCTCTTCGAGCTGGATCTGGATCCGCTGCTAAAAGAGCTGAAAGAGATCCTGACCAACGAAGAGCTGGACGCCTTTGTCTATCGCGTCAAGCACGCTCGTGAGTACCTGCGCGGACTGCGCAAAGCATCGCCCAGGGACTCGCTGTTGCTGTGGGAACAGGACTAGCGAGCGGTTCTTCGTTCGCCGCTGCGACGCTGGGTCCGACTGCATCGCGACCTGCGGAAACGAAAAACCCCTCAGAGCAGCGCGATAAAGCATGCGCAACGCTGAGGGGTCTGTGCGCGCAGTCAGGCGCGCGGCAGAGACAAAGCAGAGCCCATGTAGACTCTGCTTCCGTCGCTGCTAGTTGAAGTACGGGTTCAGCAGCTTGTCCATGTACTTCAGCGTGTCTTCGGCCTTGATCGCCTCGGTCGGGTCGGCGATGCCAGCGCGAATCTCGGCATCCAGCTGCGATGCACCGATGGCCAGCGCCTTGTACGCTTCGATGGTCTGCAGCTGCTTCATGTAGCCAGCCAGCATGCGGCGCGTATCGACACTGCGCACCTTGTCCTTGTTCTGCACTTCCAGCAGCGCTTCGGCCTGCAGCGCGCTGATGGTCGCCGAGTCCAGCGCCACCGTGCTGAAGCGAGTTCCCGCCGTCGGCTGATCGATCAGCAGGCGCTTGAGGATGCGGCCCATGATCACGTCAGCGCGAGCGCCGTAGCCCGGCAGAGTCGCCAGCTTCGTCGCATCCAGCTGACCGCTGCGCAGCGCGTAGCCCATGGTGTTCCACAGGTCGGCCAGCGCCTTGGCACGCGCCGCCGAAGAACGCGACGCACGGACGTAGGGCAGCATGGCACTCAGCGTCGAGTTCGGCGACACCGTGCTCTTGCCGTCCATGTAGTCCTTCATGATGAACAGGTAATCGTCGAGAGCGATCTTGGTGTACGGATCGTCCAGGCGATCGAAGGGCGTGCAGTCGACGTCGGTGTTGACCGCGCTGTCGTTGCAGAACTTGGCGCTGGGCCGCGTCGTCGACAGGCCGTACAGGTACTTGACGGCGTCGATGTCGTAGCTCTGCGGCTTGTCCGCGTAGATCGCGTCGAAGTCATCGATGTATTCCATGACCGACGACGAGTAGATCTTCTTCGCGTCGTCGAAGGCCAACGAGCCCTTGAAGTTGTGGCGCAGGCCCAGCGTGTGACCGACTTCGTGCAGGATCGTGTGCGTGACGTACTGCTCGACCTTCTGCTTCTTGGTCAGGGCGGCCAAGCCGTCGCGGTGACGCGGAATCAGGCGCTCGGCCTCGCCGCGCACGCCCGGACGCGAGTCCTTGTAGATCGGCGCCCACAGCACGCAGTTGTCCTTCATCGGCGTGTTGCCCATCGGATCCCAAGACAGCATCGGCAGCTTGGGCTTTTCGACGGAGCCCAGCTTCAGCGGCATCGCGGGGTCATCGTCGAAGATGATGTCGCCGATCTCGATGAAGATCGGGCTGAAGTAGATGCTGGCGCCGCGAACTTCGCCGTTGTTCGGGTTGGTGCGCCAGTTGGCGAAGGCCGCGCCGTAGTTCGGGTCGGTGTCGACGATGATGAAGTTCTTGTCGTCCTGGCCGAAGTCGTCGTCCTTGGTCGCCTTGCGGACCTTGAGGGCGTCGAAGCCGAACACCGCGTTCCAGTTGGTCACGCCCTTGCTGATCGCGCCAAACAGGTCATAGCCCGTGAAGCGCGGGTCGGCCTGGATCTTGTCGATCGTGTCGCTGACCACGAACTCGATCGGCTTCATCGCCGACACGCCCCACTTGATCGAGCGCAGCGCGAACGCGGCTTCGTTGTTGATCAGGCGGTTCTGCGCGCGGAAGTACAGGTCCTGGCCGTCGATCTGCGTGACCGGAGCCTCTTTGAAGCCCATGGTCTCGCTGTAACGACGCAGGCCGATGCCCAGCGTGCCAGCGACGCGGAACAGGTTGTCTTCACCCAGGCCGCTGTTGTTCGAGTCGGGCTTTTCGCCGTAGCCGGCAAAGACCATCTCGTAGGTGATGCCGTCCTTGCTGGCCGTCTCGCGGTACTTCTGGCTGAAGGCCAGCTCGACCTTGACGCGATCGGCGCCCGTGCCACCGGCGTAGGCATCGCCGACGACGTTGAAGCGGTTCAGGCCGGCTGCCGGATCGAACAGCACGAACTGCGACGAGCCCGGCAGACGATCGAACGGCGGGTACGCCACCTGCTGGTAGGCGTCGACCAGAAGCTCCGGATTGAAGATGTCGCTGGTCTGCTTGCGGTTGTCGGTGTCAAAGACGTACAGGCGGCCGTTCTGCTGCTTGAACGACACCACGCGCGTGCCCAGCGAAATCGCCGCCGAGTTGTACACGCCCGCCGGGTGGTTCTGCCGCAGGTACGACGACATGAACCACTTGGTAGCGGTGCCGAGTTCCTTCTTGTTGATGGCCAGGTAGAAGTCGGGGTCCAGACCCGCCTGATCCACCGCCGCCGCGGTGCGCAGCGCGCGCGCGCGCAGGGCCTTGGTCTGTGCCGAGACCGTGCGCGGCACCATCACGAACGGCGCATCGGTATCGAGCTGCAGAAGCGCGCTCTCCTCTTGCGGACCGCATGCAGTGTGCAGCCCACAAAACAGCAGCGCGGCGCCGGCAATCGGCGTTGCCGGGCGACTGCCCAGCCAGCTTGTGAACACGGACTTGCGAACTTTGGTTCTCATCACGTTCCCCTCTCTGGGCAGCTTACCTGCTGCTCCGTTCAAGCGGACGCGACCTTAACATAGGGGCCTGACACGCCCTGCGGAAAATGTTGGCAATTCCACAAGTTATCGTGTCGAGTGGTCGTGCCATGTCAGAGCCCAACCCGCCGCATTTTCCCGTCGCTGAGCAGCCAATATTGAGAGCTCTTACGCTCAATCTGTGGGGGGAACAACCACCCTTGGATCGCCGCTTGGTGCTGTGCATCGATCAGCTGCGCGCGCTGCGTCCCGATGTCATCGCGCTGCAAGAAGTTCGGCAGGTCGAAGGCAGCGTGCCGAACACCGCGCAGACCTTGGCGGACGCGCTTTCCATGCACTGCGTCTTTCAAAAGACCGTGGCCTGGGGCGGCGGCGATGAAGGCCTGGCGATCATGTCGCGCGCGCCGATCGTCGAATCGGGACACGTGCCGCTGCCGCACCCCATGCCCGATCTGGCCGACGAGCGCATCTTGCTGTGGGCGATCGTCGACAGCGGTCAGGGCCCAGCGCTGATAGGGTCCACCCACTTGACCTATCGCATGACGCACGGCATCCAGCGCGAAGATCAGGTGCTGGCCATCGATCAGGCAGCGCGCGATCTGATGGCGCGCCACAAGCCCGTGGTCACCGCGCTGATGGGCGACTACAACGCGGCGCCCGAGACCGATGAGATGCGCTTCCTGCGCGGCCTGCACACGCTGGGTGGACGTCGCACGTTTTATCAAGACGCGTTCTTGTGTCAGGACGCCGGCGGCGACCTAAGTCATCGCCAGCCCGGTGCCGGAGCCACCTGGGCCCGTCGCAACCCCTCGATCCACAAGCTGCGCTTCTTAGAGATGGATCGCCGCATCGACTACATCTATGTCGGGCAAGCCAGCCGCGATGGCCGCGGTCTGGTGCAGCGCTGCCACGTCGTCTTGGATCAGGCCGATGCCGATGGCGTCTTTCCGTCCGATCACTTCGCGGTGATGGCCGACATCCAGCTGACACCGCTGACCTGACACACTCGACTGATTCGCGCGCACTATCCAGAACGCGCGGCCGAGAGCCGCAGGCGATCCGGACCGCTGTAGACATTGAACTGGCCGCCGCGACAGAAGGCGACCAGCGTCATGCCGGCTTCTTGCGCCAAGCGAACGGCCAAGCTGGACGGTGCGCCGACTGCGACGAACAGCGGCAGGCCCGCCATGCGCGCCTTCTGCACAAGCTCAAAGCCGGCGCGGCCGCTGACCAACAGCACGTGACGCTGCAAGCGCAGCGGTGCCTGCGGATCGTCCTGCGAAAGCAGCCGCGATCCGATCAGCTTGTCGACCGCGTTGTGGCGACCGATGTCTTCGCGCACCGCCACCAGAGCACCTTGCCAGTCAAACAGAGCGGCTGCGTGCAGACCTCCGGTTCGCGCAAAGATCGGCTGCGCCGCGGCCAGCTTTTGCGGCAGCGCTGCGATGTCCTGGGCCGTCCACGGCGGCAGATCCGGCGGAGTCGATCGCGGATCAGCCGGCGGAGCGCGATCGGCCGACAGCGCATCCAAGCTGCGCTTGCCACACAGACCGCAGGCGCTGCTGGTGACGCCGAAGCGATCCAGGCTGTGCCACGGCGGACGCAGGCCGGCCCGCAGGCGCACGACCACGACGTTGGGATCGGGACGGCTCATTGAATCGACATCGCGGCGGCACGACAGCAGTCCTTCGCTGAACAGGTAACCCACGGCTAGCTCGCGATCGGCGCGCGCGGCAGCATCCAAAGGCGATCCCGCGTGCCCCAGATCATCGGCAGCAGCGGCGTCTTTCGGATCTGCGGTTTTGCAATCGGCGTCTTGGGAATCGGTGCCTTTCGATTCAGCGTCTTTTGAATCGGCAAGGACAGGGGGTCCCTGTGGCGTGCGCAGCGTGATTGACACCGTGCGTTCTTCGGCCCGGACGGCTGCGATCGCGGACGCGCCCGGCGACGATACCGACCCGACCGCGGCCTCGGCGCGCTGCCACTCGGCATGCACGCGAATCTCAAGCGGCTCTTCCGCTGTGATCTGATCGTAGCGAGCCTGCGTCTGTCCATCCGCCGCCTGCACGACAAAGACCGCGTGCTGCAGACTGCTGGCTGCCGCACCTGCAGTCTGCGTGGGGGCTGAAGCTCGATCGCGCGGTTCCATTTTCCCGTCGTTCCGTCCAGGGCGTCTCGCGCCGACGCTACGGACGATATTCGCAGTGCAGCGTCAGATCGAAAAGATCGATGCGCGACACCTGCAGGCGCACGACCGTTCCAGCCGGTCGTTCAGGCAGCGAGTGCACGCGATGCCAGATCGGCACCTGTTCAAAGCGCACCAGGTTGTCGCGATCTTTGATCACCACTGCGCTGGTCTCTTGGATGTTCTCTTGCAGCAGCCAGCGCAGGCTGTACAGGCGCTCCATGTTGCGCTGAAACTCGTCGTACACCGGCGTCGTCAGCTCGATATCGCGCACGATGCTCTGCAGGTCGGCATCGCGGCCTTCGAAGGGCGAAGGCTCGCCGTAGACCACCGACAACAGCAGCCACTGGTTCACCAGATCGACGTAGCGCCGCAGCGGCGAGCTAGACCACAGATACTGCGCCACGCCCAGCGCAAGGTGCGGTGCTGGGTACAGGCTCATGCGCACTTTGCCGCCGTCTTGCACGCGAAACAGCGCATGCACATCGCGATCGCCCAGCAGCTTTCCCCAGGTGCTGTTCACATAGATCATCAGCTCGGACACGATGCGATCGGACAGCGCGCCCCGTCGACGCGGCAGGATGCGGATGCGCTCTCCAGCTTCGGTCGGATCGACATAGAACAGGAAGTCGGTCTTTTCCATCTCGCCCTTGCCGCGCGCTTCCCACAGCGCACAGGTCAAGCGATACAGAAAGCACAGCTCGCTGCCGAAGGGCACGCCTTCGCCGCCGCGCGCAAGCGCCGCTTCGTCGAAGAGCTCGTCGATCGCGGGATAGCGCAGGTTCTTTTCGATGGGCACGCTTTCGACGCGAGTGTCCGTCCCCAAGATGCGATAGCTGCCATCGCCGGCCACCGTCAAGTACAGCGACAGCGCCGGACAGCTGCGCCCTTCGTCCAGCGAAAAGGCCTGAATCACCGAATCCGGCAGCATGGTGATCTTGTCGCCCGGCATGTACACGGTCGACAGCCGAGATCGCCCGATCCCATCGGTGACCGATTCAGGCAAGAAGCCCAAAGCCGGCGCCGCGATATGGATGCCGACCTGGTATTGCCCGTTGGGCAAGCGCGTCACCGAAAACGCATCGTCGACTTCGGTTGTGGTGATGTCATCGATGCTAAACGCCGCGACATTGGCGCGCGGCAGGCCAGCCGGCGGATCGAAAAGCGGTCCCGCCCCCGACGGGACGATGGGATCGCGACCCTTGGGGAAGTTTTCAAACAGGAAGCGCCCGAGGTGATAGTCGCGCGCATCTTTGATGGCGCCGCAGCGCACAAGAAGCTGGGCCGGTGACACGCGCAGGCGCCCGGCCGCTTGCTCAACCGCCTTGCATTCCACGCTGTTGCCGTCGGGACGATACAGAAGGGCCGGCAGGCGGGACGCAACCTCGCGCGGAAGCTCGCCGCGTTCCAGGGCATCGGCAAGAGCCGTGATGCGACCGTTGCGATCGGCGCGACGCGCGGCGGCGACCTTGGCAGCGGCGATCTCGGACTCGGTGGCGGCTTGATATCGCCCGCGCCCGCGACGGTGAAAGTGACTCTGCGACGTAGCCAAGCGCAGCAGCACGGCGGTCGCTTCGATCGGGCTTGGCGCATGACCAAAGTACTCGGCCGCCAGATCGGTAAACAGCACCTCGTCGCGACCGACACACTGCCAAAGAAACTCGGGGTCGATGCTGTCGGCCAGGGTCTGGGCCTGCGGCACCAGCGCATCCAAGGCGGTGCCCGAAAGGGCGGTCGGTGGAAACGACAGCAGCACGCGATCCGCGCGCAGCTTGCTGCGCTTGCGGTGTGGCGGCGGCGACTCGATGGTCATGGACCCCTCGTCGCTTTCGGTCACCGTCGCCACTTTCAGGTGGCCGTCGTCATCGAACAGAACGTGCATGAATTCCTCTTTGGGCACAGCGTACCGCGCCGGGCCCCGAATCGGACCGCGACGCGCACCCCCGATGCCGTGCGTTAGGTGCGAGCCGTCGTGCCATCCCGCAGCAGACCCGAGCCCCAGCGCGATAGAGCCAGGCCCAGGATCGACGCAAACGCCGCCACCTGTGCCCACAGCGGCAGCTGATTTTTTTCGATCAGCCAGCCGGCCAAGGGCGGTGCCAGAAGCGCGGCCAGCGAGTGCAGCGACTGGCTAAGCCCCAAGACCACGCCCTGTTCATGGCGCTGCGCCGATCGCGAAATCAGGCTGGACAGCGCCGGACGAATGACGCCATTGCCAAAGGACGAGATGCTCGCGACGACCACCAAGAACGGCACGGTGTGCGCGTGGGCCAGCCCGGCGTAGCCGATGCACAGCGAGATAAAGCCGGCGTGCACCAGCCGCGCCTCGCCAAAGCGGCGCACCAAGCGACTGATCAGGCCGCCCTGCAAGACGATGCCCAGAAAGCCGGTGTACGCGAACAGGTAGCCGATCTCGCGCGGGGTGAAGGGCTTGCCGTGCCAGGTGAATGTCCGCTCGGCAAACATGGCGAAGCCCGACGTGAACATCGCGAAGCACAGGGCATAGAAAAAGAACTGCAGCAGAAGACCGCTTAGCACGGGGCGACGGAAGTACTGCGCGTAGGTGCCCCAGTCGAAGACCGACAGGCGCTTGCCAGCGGGGGCCTCGTCGGCGCCCCGCGGTGTTTCGGCCTGCGGCGGCAGGCGGTTCGGCAGCAGGAACAGCGTGCACAGGATCGACGTCATCGACAGGCCCGCCGCGGCATAGATCGGCGCCTGCAGGCCGTACTTGACCAGCGATCCGGTGACGAACGGGCCGATGAAGAAGCCCAGACCGAAGGCGATGCCGATCAGCGCAAACGAACGCACGCGCTGCTGCGGCGTCGTGTGATCGGAAATATAGGCCTGCGCGATCGACAGGTTGCCGGCCGTCGCTCCGTCGATGACGCGGGCCAGGTACAGAAGGAACAGCGAGTCGGCGCGGGCCATCAGCAGAAAGCCCAGGAAGGTCCCTGCTTGGCTGATCAAAAGCATGGGCTTGCGACCGACGCGATCCGATGCGGCGCCCAGAAGCGGACCCGACACCAGCTGACAGGCGGCGAAGACCGACACCAGCAGGGCGGCCTGCAGCGGCGTGGCGTGCAGGGACTCGGCATAGATGGCCAGAAGCGGAAAGACCAGCGTGAAGCCGAACACATCGGCCAGCACGATCAGAAAGATCGGCAGCAGCGTGCGCACCGTCGCTGACGAGCCAGGCTCCGTCGGTCCGGGCGGCTCAGCAGCGGCTTCGCTGGAGGGCGCAGGTGCAGAGGCAACATTGGACGTGGGCGACGTGGACACTGGGACTCCCAGAAACGATGCGTAGGATGCGAACGACGCGCAGGGTGCGAACGATGAGCACGAGCCAACCCAAAGTCAGACAGTCCAGGGGCACAACGGGCACCGACCAGACGCCCGCCGAACCGGCGGCCGACTCGCGAAGTGGCAGTGGTAGCGAACCGGCGCCCGTCTGTCCAGCCGCCTTCTTACAAACCTGCAAGCCGCCTCCGTGGTATGAGGGGGTGTGCGTGGCCGACAGAGCGCTTCCCCCCGTCGCGGGTCCCTGTCCCTGACGCGCGCCCCGTCGCGCTGGGACTTGGACTGGGCCCTGGCCCTGGCCCTGACCTGTGCTGTGGGCCTGGGCTGTTCGTCGCCCAAAGGCCCCGAGAGCTGCTTGGTATCGTCGGAAGAGTGCCCGCCCGGCACCTTCTGCGATGCGCAGACGCAGCGCTGCATCAGCGAGTCCCTGCGCGATGTCGAGCGCTGTCGCCTGCCGATCGACTGCCCCGATGCGGCGCGCCCCTTGTGCCAGGGCGGACTGTGCTCGCCGTGTACCGGCATATCGGACACTGCGGCGTCGGATATGGCCTGTCGCGGGCTGGGTCAGCCGCTTCTGAACGTCTGCGTGCGCAGCGGACCGCGCAAAGGACAGTGTGGCGAGTGCCGCACCAGCCCCCAATGCAGCGACCCGCAGCGACCGGTCTGCATCGACGGCCTGTGCCGCGCCTGCGAAAAACACAGCGAGTGCAGCGAGTCCGGCATCTGCAACGACGGCAGCGGCCTGATCGATGTGCCCGGCGTCGACATCGGTCACTGCGTGCCGGTCGACCGCGTGATCTTCGTCGATGCGGCGCGCTGTCCGGCCGGGGGCAGCGGGGCCGACGGCAGCCAGGCCAAGCCGTTCTGCGAGCTATCGGCGGCCGCCGGCAAGGGATCGCTGATTCACGTCGCCCCACGCCCCGGTGGAACCTATGCCGCGGCGACCTTTTCCGACGGCAAGCGCAGCATCGTGGTGGGGCCGGGACGCGACGGCAGCGCGCTTTTGTCCACGGTCACCGCCACCGGAGCACGTACCGCCCTCTTGTTGGTCGACGTCGCGATCAGCGGATTGGCCACCGTCCTTTCGTGCAGCGCCGGAGCCCAGCTTCGCCTGCTGCGTACTGCGGTCCTGGGCGGCACCACCGGGCTGGACGCGCAGGGCTGCGACCGGATCGACATCAGCGAAAGCAAGCTGGCCCGCAGCAAGGGCCCGGCGATCCGCATCGGCAGCGGCACGCGCAGCTATCGCGTCGTCAACTCGCTCTTGCATGACAACGCAGGATCGTCGGCGGTCTCGATCGTGGCGACGGCCAGCGGACC